>JAGVLI010001077.1 GCA_020054355.1 Planctomycetales bacterium
ACGCTCTTCCGATCTGGCGGCAAGGTCGTCGCTTCCAGGCCAGCTGCTTTTCCGGTTTCTTCGGCGGGCATGAACCGTCCTCCGCTCTCCGAGCAGTTCCGTATACGGCTTCACAGCGCCCGCTCAGTGCGGCTTGGGCGCCACCAGCAGCCGGGCCAGCAACTGCATTTCGAGCCACAGCATTGCCAGCGCCAGCGGCATCATAAACCAGCCGGCGACGTCGTGAAATCCGTCGGCCACCGCCCGGCCGGCGAGATCGTGCAGCACCGCCGTCAGCGTGATGCGGGTTACATTGGCGACAATGGCGATGGGCAAAGCGCTCAGCACGATCAGCATCTTGTCCTTGACGTCGGCCTTGGTCAGCAAGGCCACGGCCGTCGTCAGGGCGAAGAAGACGATCAGCATGCTCAGCCCGCCGCAAGCTTCCACCACGCCGATTCGCGCCTCGTTCAGCATGATGACGTTGCCCTCGGACATGGCCGGGAAGCCGAGGGTTTGCAGCGTGTAGGTGCTGACGATGGTGGCCACGCGCTGCAAGGTCGGCGCCATGATGATGCCCAGCCGGTACGGCAAGGGAAGCATGAACAACAGGAACGCGATGCCCGGCCAGCTCCAGCGCAAGGCCGGCCAACCGCCGCACAACACAGCCATGCCGATCAGGCACGGCAACAGCGAGACGGTGTCGAACCAGGGGTAAAAAAACCAGGCGCCGCCCAGCCGCAGCGCCGCGGCGGCAACCAGGAACGGCAACCCCCACCAACTCGGCTGGAACTCCGCGGTTTGCAGCAGGGCGCGCCGCTGCCATAGCAGCACGGCCGCGAACAGCGGGACCAGAAAGCCGTGCGAGTATTGCGGATCGTGCGCCCAGACGTTCGCCAGGGCGCCGAGCGTCAGCCAGTAGGCCCAGGCCAGGCCCAGGACCAGCGGCGCCAGCAACGCGAGCCGCATTCGTGTTGGAGAAGTCAATTCCAGCGGGGCGGTAGCAGCACTCATGATCGTGGCTCCCAGTATCGGTCGTGCGCTCCGACGGCGCGCAACGCTGGCGGCGCCGTTTTGGTCGGAGGCTTGGTCATCTCACCGATGAGACGAATGATGGAAGTCGTCGAGAAACGACCCACGGGATAAGTCACGGAAGAACGTTGGCATCGCTGAATCCCTTCATCGGATGGCCAAGCTCAAGGCTGACGCGCCGTTCCGCGACAAGTTCCTATTGCGCCCTGCCGGCTGGCGGTTCTGAGGCTCCGCCCCAGAATTCACCGCGTCGGCAGCGCTCCGCGGACTCGGCATTTCGTTGAGGCTGGTGAATCTAGTCGATAGCGGCTTCTCGTGTCAAGAAAGGCTGGCGGAAAACCAGCGCCGCCGGGGTGCGGCGTCGGTCAGCCATCATCCACGACAGCGCAGCGCCCTACCGGCGGCGATGGGCCGATGACTTTTGCTCGGATTCCTCGAATGTGGACCTATTCAGTAACATGGATGCGCGCCGCCGATCAAGCCGAGTTCCGGAGTAGCCGGCCAGTTCTGTGCGTTGTCTACTCAACGTGTACAATACCGCCGATCCCTCGGCCTGAATTCCTCGCGGGAGGTACGCCTTCGTGCTGAAACGCTGGTTCATCGTCCTGAGCTGCTTGATCGCCGCGCCCCTGCCCGCCCTGCACGCCGACGCCCTGGACGACGTGCTGCAGCGCCGCCAGCTGATCTGGGGCGGCGATCAGGAAGGCGGCGGGCCATTCATTTTTCCGCGCGCCGATGACGCCAACCGTGTGACCGGCTTTGAAGTGGACTTGATGCAGCTGCTGTGCGGTTCCTTTCTTCGTCCTCGGTTTCAGCAAGGCCAGTGGGACACTTTGCCCGAATTGCTCCATCGCGGCGACGTGGATGTGGTGGTTAACGGTTACGAACTGACGCCCGACCGCTTGCAGAAGATGATCGCCACGATTCCCTACTACATCTACGAGTTGCAATTGCTGGCTCGCCAGGACCGGGCTGACCTCAAATCCCTGGACGATTTGAAGCCGAAGAACGGCAGGAAACCGAAGGTCGGCGTCCTCAATGGCTCGGCGGCCGTCAAGTACCTGGAGGACAATCTGGCGGAGCGCGTCGAAATCGTCGGCTACGACGGCAATACCCAGGCCATGCAAAAGACGGTCGATGGCGAGTTGGACGCCACCTTGCAGGACTTGCCGATCGCGGTGTTCTATCTGCGTCAGGAAAAGCGTTATCCGGAGCTGCGGTTTGTCGGTTCACCCGTCGGGCGCGGCTACTACGTGATGTACCTGCGGCCCGGCGACGAACGCTTGCGCGACGCCCTCAACGACGGCTTGAAAACGCTGATCGACAGCGGCGACCTGCGCGAACTGTACGAGCGTTATGGCATCTGGAACGACACGCAGCGCGAGCTTGGCAAGACCGGCTTGGCATCGGAGGTGGTGGCGGATGCGACGGCGCGCGGCGGCTGGCAGATCGTTCAGGACAACGTCGGCATTCTGCTGCAATCGGCCGGCGTGACGGTGATCCTGAGCGTCGTGTCGATGCCGCTGGCCATCGCGCTGGGGCTGTTCGTGGCGCTCGGCCGACTCTACGGACCAGCGCCCGTGCGCTGGGTGCTGATGGGCTACGTCGAAGTGCTGCGCGGCACGCCGTTGCTGTTGCAGCTGTTGGCGATTTATTTCGTCCTGCCGGCCATCGGCATCCGCATCCCGGCGTTCTACGCGGCCATCCTGGGGCTGGCGATCAACTACTCGGCCTATGAAGCGGAAATTTATCGGGCCGGGCTGATGGCGATTCCCATCGGGCAAATGGAAGCGGCGCTGGCCCTGGGCATGTCGAAGGCGACCGCCCTGCGACGGATCATCGTGCCCCAGGCGATGCGGCTGGTGATCCCGCCCGTGACCAACGATTTCATCGCCCTGTTCAAGGATACTTCGGTTTGCTCCGTCATCACCGTCGTGGAACTGACGAAGCGCTACAGCATCCTGGCCAACAGCACAGGCGCGTTCGTGGAACTGGCCGCCGCGACGGCGATCCTGTACCTGCTGATGAGCTATCCGCTGTCGCTGCTGGCCCGCCGCCTGGAACGGAATACGCCGCAGGTGGCGATGTAACCGCTTGCGGTTTAGCAGTGGCCGTTTGTAGGGTCCGCTGTGCGGACCACTGAATCGCCGGTTCGATCGAGGTGAATGGTCCGCACAGCGGACCCTACTTGGGCGCGGTTGGAGTCCCATTCGTGATCGAAGTGAAAAACCTGGTCAAGCTGCGCGGCCAGTCGCGCGTGCTGGATGACGTCACGCTGAAGGTCGAGCGCGGCCAGGTGGCGGCGCTGATCGGCCCGTCCGGCGGCGGCAAGAGCACACTGCTGCGCTGCATGAACGGCCTGGAGGTCTTTCACGAAGGCGCGGTCCAGCTCGATGCCATCGAGCTGACTCCCGGCGAACAGCGCAGCGCTTCGTCCGAAACGTTACGGCAATTGCGGCGCAGCGTCGGCATGGTCTTCCAGCAGTTCAACCTCTTTCCGCACATGACGGCCTTGCAGAACGTCATGTCGGGACCGCTCTATGCCCTGAATCGCCCGCGCGATCAGGTGGAACCGCAGGCGAAGACGCTGCTCGAGCGCGTCGGCCTGGGCGAGAAATTTCACTCCCGCCCCGACCAGCTCTCCGGCGGCCAGCAGCAGCGCGTGGCCATTGCCCGCGCCCTGGCCATGCA
>JAGVLI010000424.1 GCA_020054355.1 Planctomycetales bacterium
CACCGGCGGGCCGGCTGCGCGGTTCGGAGTGGTTTCGGATTCGCCCGTCATCTTCCCACCAGGTAAACCACGATGAAGACCACCACCCACACCGCATCCACGAAATGCCAGTACCAGGACACCAGCTCCGCGCCGGTTTCCTGCTTCGCGGTCATCTGGCCGCGGGCCAGGCCCAGCACCGTCGCCAGCATCACGACGCCGATGGTGACGTGCGCCGCGTGAAAGCCCACCAGCGTGAAGTAGGTCGAGCCGAAGATGTTGCGGGACATCGTCAAGCCATGCTCGAAGATCAATTCGTGCCATTCCTTGGCGGTGCCGACCAGAAAGAGCGCCCCCAGCACGACGGTCGCCGCCAGCCATTTCCGGAAGGCAGCCACGTCTCCGGGCAGCGCGCCCATCGCCTTATGCACCGTCCAGCTGCTGGCGAACAGGCAGAGCGAGCTGACCATCACCAACGGCAGGCGCAGCAATTCATGGGCAATCGGTCGGCTCCGTTCCAGGTAGATCAGGTACGTGACGATCAACGTGGAGAAGAACGCGACTTCCGTGAGCAGGAAGCAAAGCATGCCCACTTTCGCAGTGGCCAGTGGCCAGTGGCCGGTGGCCAGTGAGGAGTGGTGAGTGGTGAGTGTGGACGCGGCACCGCCCGTATTCGGCGTGGTCAGTGCAGCGGACCCAGCGCCAGCATTGTGTTCCGATTCGTTCATCGTTCCACTCACCACTCACCACTCACCACTCACCACTCACCACTCACTGCTCACCACTGACCACCGGCCACTGGCCACCGGCCACTATTCGTGTTTCCAATCCGGATCGTCCGGGTGCTTCTCATCCCACAAGGGCCGGCGGCTGCGGACGGTCGGGATCGTCTCGAAATTGTAGGCGGGCGGTGGGGACGCGGTCGCCCATTCGAGCGTCCAGGCGTCCCAGGGGTCGGGGCCGGCGTCCCGGCCGCTGCGCAGCGAGCGATAAATGTTCCAGAAGAACACCAGGAAGGCAGCGCCCAGGACGAATGCGCCGAGCGTCGCCAGCTGATTCCAGATTTCCCAGCCGATGTCGGTCGGATTGCGCGCTTCCCAGCCCTTGCCGGTCGTGTAGGCATACTGTTGCGCCCGCCAGGCGGTGTAGGTATAAACGCGCCGCGGCATGCCGAGGATGCCGGCGATGTGCATCGGCCCGAAGGTCAGGTTGAAGCCGGCCAGCAGCAGCCAGAAGTTCCAGCGCCCCAGGCGTTCGTCGAGCAGCTTGCCGGTCATCTTCGGGAACCAGTAGTAGCCGCCCGCCATGATGCCGAACAAGGTGCCGCCGAACGCCACATAGTGGAAATGGGCGACGACGAAGTAGGTGTCGGTCAGCTGCCAATCGACCGGGGCGGCGGCCAGCATGATGCCGGTCAGTCCGCCGATGACGAACATCGACAGGAAGCCCAGCGCGAACAGCATCGGCGCGTCCAGCCGCAGCTTGCCGCCGTAAAGCGTGGCAATCCAGTTGAAGACCTTGATGCCCGTGGGAATGGCAATCAGGAAAGTCGCTCCGGAGAAGAACGCATCCAGCGTGCGGCTCATGCCGATCGAGAACATGTGATGCGCCCAGACGCCGAAGCTGATGAATGCAATGGCGACGGTGGCCAGGGCGACGGATTCGTAACCGAAGATCACCTTGCGCGAGAAGACCGGAATCACCTCGGAGATGATGCCGAAGGCCGGCAGCGCCAGGATGTAGACTTCCGGGTGGCCGAAGAACCAGAACAGGTGCTGCCAGAGCACGGCCGAGCCACCCTGCTGCGGGTCGAAGAACATCGCCCCCAGCTGCCGGTCGAAGAGCAGCATGACCTGGGCAGCGGTCAACGGCGGAAAGGCGATCAGCATCTCGATGCCGGTGAACAGCATCATCCAGACGAAGAGCGGCACCTTGGAGAGCACCATGCCGGGGGCGCGCAGGCAGAGGATGGTCGTCACCAGGTTGACCGCGCCGCCGATGGAGCCGATGCCGCTGATGAGCAGGCCGAAAATCCAGTAATCGGTGGCCGGGCTGCGGGAGAAAGCGTACTCGGTCAGCGGCGCGTAGGCGAACCAGCCGATGTCCGGCGCGCCGCCCGCCAGGAAGCTGAAATTGAGCAGCAGGCCGCCGAACAGGAAGAGCCAGAAGCTGAAGGCGTTCAGGCGGGGAAAGGCCATGTCGCGCGCGCCGATCATCAACGGCACGACGTAGTTCGCGAAGCCGACCAGGATGGGCATGACCACGAAGAACACCATCGTGGTGCCGTGCATGGTGAAAAACTGGTTGAACACCTTCGGCGAAACCAGAGCGCTCTGCGCGAAGAACAGCTGCAAGCGGATGACCAGCGCCTCCAGCCCGCCCAGCACCATGAAGCCCAGCGCCGACACCAGGTAGAGGATGCCGATGCGCTTGTGATCGACGGTCGTCACCCAGGTGTGGGAGAACCACCGGGCCGGCCGCAGTTCGTGTTGGGGTTCGTGTTCGGCTATGGCCATGAGTAGTGGCTAGTGGCTAGTGGCTAGTGGCTAGTGGCCAGTGGCCAGTGGCCAGTGGCCAGTGGCCAGTGGCCAGTGGCCAGTGGCCAGAAATCGTCTGATCCCGTTCGGTCTGATCCAATCACTTCGGGTCTTCACTGGCCACTGGCCACCAGCCACTGGCCACTTTCCGGGTCTTCACTGGCCACTGGCCACCAGCCACTGGCCACTTTCTTAGCGTAGCGATTCCAGATACGCCGCCAGGTCGCGCAATTGCGGTTCGCCCAGCTGAAAGCTCGGCATTTTCGCGCCGGGCTTGAGGTCGTGCGGCTGGCGGACCCAGCGATGGAGCGAGTCGCGGTTGTTGGGCGTCGTCGTCGCCAGCAAGGTTTGGCGGCTCATCAGGTGCGTCAGGTCCGGTCCGAAACGGCCAGTATCCTTGATGCCGCGCACCGTATGGCACTCCACGCACGCCAGGGAAGCAAATAGCTGCCGACCGGCCAGCACCGCTGGTTCGTCCTTCGCGGGTTGTTGCTGCCCTTGCAGCCAGGCATCGAACTCGGCTTGCGGCTCCACCACCACGCGCAGCATCATGTTCGCATGCTGGTCGCCGCAGTATTCGGCACATTGTCCGTGATAAACTCCCGGCTCCCAGACCTGGAACCACATCTGATTGGTCTTGCCGGGAATGACATCGACCTTGCCGGCCAGGCGCGGCACCCAGAAGCTGTGGATCACGTCGGCCGATTTCAGTTCGAGGGCGACCGCCCGGTTCTGCGGCACGTGCAGTTCGTTGGCGGTGCGGAAGAGCAGGCGCTTTTCGCCGGACGGAGCGGTTTCAAAATACTCGTATTCCCACCACCATTGATGGCCGATGACGGTGATTTGCAGCGCATCCGCCGGCTGCTGGCTGACGCGGATGGCGGCCACGGTCCGCACCGTCACCAGGAAAAGCACGAAGACGACCAGCGCGGGCGCCACGGTCCAGGCCACTTCGATCGGGTTGCTGCCGTAAATCTGCGGCGGCTCGCCCGGAGTGGTCTCCGGCCGGCGGCGGAAACGCCAGATGCAATAGACGATCAGCCCTTCGGAAAGCAGGAAGATCAGGCCCGTGATGACGATGACCAGGTAGAAGAGGTCGCGGATCGAGGCCGCGGGAGGAGAAGCGGCCTCGAACACCGAAAGGCTGTTGGACGTGGTTGCGAGCGTGCTGTTCATGACCGCTCCGCAGTCTGTCCGGGAACCATGCACCGTGCGATGTCCAGTTATAGGGTTGGCGGGCGGGAGCGTCCAATGCTTTCGCCGGCATATAATGGCTGTGAAAAGAACTTCTCGAATGGGGCCGTTGGCGGCTTCGCAGGAAGTGTCCACCCATGCTCGATCCCGTTCTCGAAGCCGTGCTGCGGTCCTGGCCTTTCGAGCCGTGGCTGACGGTGTCGCTGCTGCTGACGGCGGGCATCTATCTGCGCGGCTGGCTGCGGCTGCGCAGGCGCGGCGCGGCAC
>JAGVLI010000903.1 GCA_020054355.1 Planctomycetales bacterium
TGGCCAATGCCCTGATCCGTGACATGAAACCGTACCAGGCCCCGGCAAACTCCGTTTGCTAAAAAATGCTTGACAAGAACATAGTCACTTCGGCGTAAAGAAGGGCGCCCGGTTACTCACCAGTCAATTTTTGGGTACTTTACCAAAGAAATAGGCCGCAAGGATTCCCGTGAATCCTTGCGGCCGTTTCAACATTGCATGTTCCGGCTATTTCGCCGCCGCCGCCTTCACCCCCGGGTCCTCGACCACCTTCAGGCGGAAGGTGCCGCTGTGTCCGCAGGTCGTCGTCTGGTACATCAACTCGACGCGGGCCGGCGCGATGACGTACTCGCCCGCCAGTTCGGCCAGCATCGCGCAGCGGTCGTTGATGTGCCAGGGCGTCTGCTCGTGGTGGAAGGCCACGAAGCCGGTGCGCTCTTCCCGCAGGGCGAATTGCGTCGAATGCTGCGGATAGCGCGGATCGTCCACCGGCAGGAACTCGGCACAGCAGGGCTTCGGCGATTCCACCAGCACATAGCTCATGGCTTGCTGGCGTCCGTGCTGCGCGTCCACGTCGCTCTCGATGTACGAGCCGCGCGGCACCGAGTCGCCCGACTTCAGCTCGCGCCGCCCGCCCTTGTCGTCCAGCAGGTAGAAGCGGCGCATCACCTGGATGCCCTTGTTCATCGGGGCGATGTCGCCGCCCGATTGCCAGTAGCTGAACACCAGGCGATACATCACCGGCGCTGCGCTGACCTGCGACTTGAAGCTGATGCGGTTCTCGCCGGCCTGGAGTTGCTTGCCGGTCAGCGTCGCCTTCTTGTTCAGGCCGTCGTCGAAGACGATCTTCTGGGCAGCGCCGCCGTTCACCTGGAAGGTCAACGATTGCTTGCCGTCGGCGGTGAAGTTGTGCCGGGACAGGTAATCGCACATCGCGTAGAGGATCATGGCCGTGTCCTTCGTGGAGTTCCAGCGGTTGCCCCGCTTGGTGGCCGCGAAGAAGCCCAGCACGCCGTCGATCAGGGGGTCGTCCTTGTCGTAGGCCACCAGGGCTTTCATGGCGGCCGCCGTCACTTCGTACAGGTCGTCGCCCCAGCGCGAGAAGCCCGCCGTGCGCCAAGTTACTTGCCCGTTGGCCTTCTGCGCCCGGTTGTGCAGCGCGCCGCTCAGCTGGTCGGCCAGGCCGTGCTGCTTGTGCTGCACCGCCATTTCCAGCGACAGCGCCAGGGCATAATCCGAGAGCTTGCCTTTTTCCCGCTGGGCGGCGATGAACTTCCACCAGTCGGCCTGGATGTCGCGGCGGTGCGAGTAGACGTACATGCAATAGATGCGGTCGGCGGTCTGGTGCTCGCCCATGCCGTCGATGAATTGCTTCAGACGATCCAGGCCGCGCTTGATGGCGTCCTCGTTCGGGATCGAATAGCCGGCCTTCTCCGCCTGCAACAGGCCGAAGAGAGCATAGGGCGTCATCATCTCGTGGGTCTGGCTGCCGCCGTGCCAACCCCAGCCGCCATCGGGCTGTTGCAACTCCAACAGCCGTTTGATGCCGCCGGCCACGCAGTTGGGCAGCTTCTGGTTCAGTCCGGGATGATTCACCTGGAATTGCTTCAAGACCTGGGCGACCTTGATGGCCGGCAGGAACCGGCTCATGGTCTGCTCGACGCAGCCATAGGGATACTCGACCAGGTAGTTCAGCGTCTCGGCCATGTCCGCCGCCAGCGACGGCGCGAAGTTGATCTCGAACTTGGCGGTCTCCAGATTCACGCCGGGCGGCACCGTGAACTTGACGCCGTCCTTGCAGAAGCCGGAGGCCGTCACCATTTGCTCCGCCCCCACGGGCGTCACCGGCAGCCGTTTCAGGGAAGCATCCGAGCCGGCGTCGCAGTCGGCCGACATCAGCAGTTGGGTGAAGCCCGCCTGGCCCGCCTTGAAGGTCCAGTACACCGGTGCGTTGCTCTTGGCGGGCACGAGAATGGTCGTTTCTTCGCGCGTCAGGATCGCGCCGTTCTCGACCTTGAGCTTGACCCGGATGGCCTGGGGTTGATCGGTGCAATTGTGGACGCTGGCGAACAGCGACACCGAATCGCCTTCGGTGAAGACGCGCGGGATCATCGGCCAGACCATGATCGGCTTGAAGGTGCGGAACCGCGCCTTGGTCTGACCGACGTGCATCTTGCGGCTGACGGCGGTGACCACCACCTGCCAGTTGGTCAGCGAATCCGGGAGCTTGAACTCGGCGGTCGCCTTGCCCTGGGCGTCGGTCCGCACCGTGGCGTTCCAGAAGGCCGAGTCGGAAAAGTCCCGGCGCACCATGATGTGCGATTGATCGGCATCCGCGTCGATCAGGGTGACGGGCGGCGCGCCCTGAGCGGGCAGGTGCGACATGAACGCCTGTCCCTCGACCGAGTGCGAGGCGTTGCCGCTGACCGAGCGATGCGAGTCGCCGCGCGCCATCGACTCCTTGCCCAGCCGGCGCTCCTGCAACACATTTTGCAGGTTGGCGTTCTGGTTCCATTGCTGCAAGTGTTGCACGCCGAGATTCCGGGCGAGCTGGCGAAGCTCCGGGTGATGCTCGGCCAGGTAAAGCACGTTGTTATGCAGGTGGCAGGTGACGGTCCACTGGTTGATGGGCTGCTCGACGACTTCCACCAGGGGACGTTGCAGCACCTTGGCATCTTTCAAGTGATAGTTCCAGTGGTACCCGTAATTGTGGAAGTGGGCATTCAGCGGTTGGACATTCACGCCCGCCACGCGGAGCAGCGTCGCCAGGTTGGCCGAGTTGAGGTAGTTGGGCACCTGGACGGCAGCCACCAGCTGGTGCAGCGCTGCACGCTCGGCCGCCGGCAAGTTCTCCTCGCTTCGCTTGAGATGCTCTTTCGCCCGTTCGAGTGCTTGCTCCAGGGTGAGACTGCCGAGTTGCCGGCGCAGCAGTTCCCGCGCCATGGTGTGCTTGATGCGCTCGTCGGCCAGGTAGAAGCTGTCGATGTCCGCCGAGCGGTCGGCGGCGATGCCCAGCAGCGCCTGATCGTAGACGGACACCACCAGGTCCACCGGCTCCTGACGGTTCACCTGCAAGTCGATATTCACCTTTTCGCCGGGACCGTACACCTCCTTCGTCTTCGCGGTCACGGTCAGCATCCGATCCGTCGGCGTCACCCGCACGTAGCGGGCGGCGACGTAGCTTTCGCCGTATTCACCGAGGTACAGGACGTCCACCGAACAGCCGTAGCGCAGACCGGCGGGCAGCGCTTCGTCCAGCGCCAGAGTAGCGCCCTTCAGCTGCAAGGGCTTGGCCAGGCGGATGCTGTTGGCATCGCGGACGGTCAGCAGCACGCGGGCATCGGCGAACCGACTGTGAATGGTGCCAGTCAAGCGGTCCCCGGCGGACCAGTCTTCCTTGTCGAGATGCAAGATCAAGCCGGCGAGGTCGTCGGTCTTGCGGATCACGCAACCGATCTCGTTCTGCAACTGCGTGCCGTCGGCGAGTTGAGTGATGGCAATCAGCTTGTACGCGCCGGCGGCCTTGAGCTGCAGCGTCGCGGTCTCACCCTGAAACGGTACGGCCGTGGCGAGGTTCCGCTGAAAACTCTCCGTCGCTTGGATTGGCAGCCAGCGCTGCGGATAGAACTTCCCGTTCGGGCGGTTGATGTGATCGAGACGATCGAGACGATTCAGATACGCTCGCGAGGGCATTGAATTGCGGGCATCCCAGAGCAACTCCTCCTGGGCAAAGACGGCCGCCGCGCGGGCGGGAGTGAGCCGCATGGCTACCAGCGTGGTCGTGGCGGCCAGCGGCTTACCCTGCTCATCGACGACACGAGCCTTGACCTCGATCTTCTCATCCACGGCGAACGATCGCTTGGCCAGTTCCAGCCGCACGCTCCGGCTCTTTTCATCGAGGGCAATGCTCTGGGTGGCGCGCTGCTCTCGGCCGTTGGCATCGACGATGACGCCTTGCACCAGCACGCTGCAATTGCCCTTGAGCCAGTCGGGCTGCAAGGGAATCGCGTATTCCCCGGCTTCCTTGTCCTTGAGTTCGATCTGTCCCGAGAGCTGGGCCGCCACCGTCGGGCCTGGCGTGCCCGTCGTCGGAAACAGCGTGCCCTCCGCCTCGAAGAGCAGCCGTTCGTCTTCGGGCAGGTCTTCGAGATTGAACTGGGAAACCACCGGAACGTGATAGGCGAACTGCTCGGTCTTCAGGCCCGTCTTCTTCGTCTGCGGCTGCCGTTGAATCACCTGAGCCGTGAAGCTGACCTGCGTGGCGGCCACCGGCTTGTCCAGGAAATCGACCGCCTGAAACTTCAGCTTGAGCTGCTCGCGGCCCGCCTGGCCGTCGATCTTCAGCTTGATCTTCGACTTGCGGAACTCGCCCAGCGTCAGGCGGGCTTCCCCCTTGAAGCCAGGGATCGACAGACGATAGCCGTCGAGCGCGTCGGCTTCCAGGAAGGTGTACGAGCCGACGATCCGGCCCTGCTCGTCGGCAGTCAGCGCCAGCTTGGCGGCGGTGGTGTTCTTCTTCTCCGATTTCAACAGCACTTCGACCTGCCGCCCTGCCAGCGGCGCGAATTCGCCCTGGCTGTCCGGCCGCCGCAGGAAGCCCGCGAAATTCAAGGTCTGCGCCGGCCGATACGCCGTGCGATCGACGATGAAGAACACGGTCGGCTCGTCGGCCTGGCGGGGCCGCAAGGTGATGCTGCCTGTCGCCACCGCCGACTTGCACGGCCGCAACTCGAATGTAGCCGATGTCGGCTCCTTCACCTGGTAGGGCCAGGAGAAGGTATTGTCGTCAGCGACCTTCACCAGTTCTTCCTTGCCGCCCGCCAGACTGACATGCACGAACTCGCCGGCGAAATTCTCCGTGCCGCTGAGCCAGCCGAAGACCGTGCGGTCGTCCGCTTGCAGGACCAGGTGCGTCGGGTTCGTGGCCGGTTCGGTCTTGCCGAACAGCGGCACGGCAGCGGGCCTGGCGGCGGCTTCGTTGGATGGGGCGGGGCCGGAGACGTTGGCCAGGACGAAGGCCAGCAAGGCCGACGGCAGCGCCAGGCGGAGGGCCAGCACAAACGCCGGACGAAGGATGGTCTGCGCTCGACTGTTCATCTGCGATCTCCCTGGAGGGAAGAGTTCGAGGATTCACCACGCGGGTGGTGGCCGAACGATCGCTCTTATAACGAGAGTCGAGGCGGGCGCGATGTAACGTTGGTGTAACGACAGTTGCGCCGCTGGCGGCTTTGCACCGCTTGCGGTTTGGCACTACCCGCTCACCAGCGGGCGCGAACGCTGCACGAGTTGCACGACGACGCCCCAGGGATCGCGGAGAAAGGCCAGGCGGTCGCCTGCGGGATTCGACTGGATGTCGCCATCGGCGACCATGCCGGCCGCCAGCAAGCGGTTGCGCTCTAGTTCAATGTCCGGAGCGACAAACGCGATATGCAGCACGAAGGGATGTTGGGCGGCGTAATCGGGAATCGCCGCCGCCGTCTGGTGATACAGCTCCAGCACGACCCGGCCGGCGCGATCCGCCAGAAAGCGCGTATGCGGCGGTTCCTCGATGGCTCGCACCACGCGCATTCCCAGATGCGTGGTGTACCAGTGGGCCATCGCCACCGGATCGGGTACGTTGATCGCAATGTGTTCGATGTTCATGTAGTGAATCCCTCAACGAGCCGCGCACGAAGTAAGCGGACGCCCTACCGCTTACTTCGTGCGCGGCTCGGCAGTCTCATTTTGGGCCGCGTGCAGTATGTTATCCTGCCATGCCGCACTGTCGAAATCGCGCCTTGCTCCAGCGGCCTTACGGATTGATCTCCTTGTTCGGCTGCTGCGCCTTCTGCCAGCCGCCGCGCAGCAAGGCTTGCAGCTGCTTCACCGTGTCGGCGTG
The DNA here is from genome assembly GCA_020054355.1 of Planctomycetales bacterium. Taxonomy (GTDB): domain Bacteria; phylum Planctomycetota; class Planctomycetia; order Gemmatales; family Gemmataceae; genus JAGVLI01. The sequence continues at coordinate 5,858 of JAGVLI010000903.1, forward strand.
CTTGGGGTCCATCGCCAGGTTGGTGAATTCCTTGGGATCGGTCTGGTGATCGTAGAGTTCCACGCCATCCTTGCCTTCGCCCCATTCGGTATAGCGCCAGCGTTCGGTCCGCACGCTGCGTCCGGGAATCTTGCCGCGATTGACCTGGGTGAAAGCGCCCGTTTTCCACGGCAGTTGCGGGTCCTCCAGCAACGGCTTCAGGCTCTTGCCTTCCAAAGTCTTCGGCGCGGGCAAGCCGCACAGGTCGGCCACCGTCGGATACAGGTCCACCAGTTCCGCCAGCCGGCCGCTGCTCTTGCCGTTGCCCTTCATCTTGGGCGCTGCCACGATGATCGGCACCCGCGCGGATTCCTCGAAGACGCTCATCTTCTGCCACAGGCCATGCTCGCCCAGGTGCCAGCCGTGATCGCTGAAAAAGACGACCACGGTATTGTCGGCCAGCTTGAGGCGGTCCAGGGCATCGAGCAGCCGGCCGACCTGGGCGTCCATCAACGACACCGAAGCGTAGTAGGCTTGCAGCGCTTCCCGACATACCTGCTCGCTGAAGCCGTAGTTCGGCGGGTTGATGCTCAGCGCGGGCTTGGGGATGTCGTCGCGATCGTTGGCCGGCTCCTTGGGCAGCACCATCTTGTCGACCGGGTACATGTCGAAATACTTCTTGGGGGCCGCCCACGGCAGATGCGGGCGATAAAACCCCACGGCCAGGAAGAACGGCTTGTCCTTGTGCTGCTCCAGCAGCTTGATGGCCTCGGTCGCGCCGATGCCATCGGTCTGCTCGTCGTCGGTGCCCTCCATCGACAGCAGCGCCTTGATGGTCTGGTAGTTGCCCTTGTTGCTCGGAATTTTCTCTTCCTCGGTCTTGTCGCGGCCCTTGGGGTTGACGACGTGCTGCCAGGATTTGGCATCATCGAGGCCGCTGGTGCCGATCTGGCCGGGCACGCCGTAGTGATAGAGCTTGCCGACACGGGCGACATAGTAGCCATGTTGCTGGAAGAGCTGACCGACCGTGACTACCTCGGGAATCGTCTTGCGGAAGAAGGTCGCATTCTCCTGGACCTGGGTGCTGTCCGGCCGCAGGCCAGTCAGGAACGATGCCCGGCTGGGATTGCACAGCGGATACTGGCAATAGGCGCGATCAAAACGGACGCCGCGCGCGGCCAGCCGGTCGATGTTCGGCGACTTGACCAGCGGATGCCCGTAACAGCCCAGCGCATTGTTCAGGTCGTCCGAGACGATGAACAATACGTTCATCTTGTTGCCAGCCGCCTGCTCGGCTCGAACGACGGCGCCGCTGCCCAGCAGGGCCAGGAGAGCGATTGCGAGAGTGCGATTCATGGCTGCCTTTCCCCGAAATGGTGATCTAGTGCCGTGGGTCACGATTCCAATCGTGACAGTCTCCATGGCCTGTCACGATTGGAATCGTGACCCACGGGCAAGAGGTCTCATTACTCGGCACTCGGCCGTGTACAGCCTGAAAACTGCTGACCGGCCGCGCTTGACTGAACGCGGGCCAGTTTGGCAAGCTACAGTTGTCGTCTCATCTCGTCGCACGCACACGCGGATTTCCCAATCCGCCCCGCTGCCCCTGCGCGCGGGAGTCAATGTCCGTGTTTCTGGAACGAATAACCCCAAGGAGCGGAGGATGCCCCGAACCGTCGGCCAGCCTTTCTGCTCTTGACTATTGGCCAGAACCGGAGAGAGTAGAAGGGCAGGCTCCCATCGGATCGATCGCCGGCACTGCAACGACCTGCTTCAGCCGCCAACCGGGAAGTCCCGGCGAGTTCGATCCGCATCTTACGCTTCGCTTCCCTCCCGGTTGCGAGGAACCCATTCATGCTTCGTTTTCCAAAGCTCCTGCGTCATGTCCTGCTCTCGGCTTGCTTGCTGGTGACGCCCGCCCTCCTCGCCCAGCAACCGGCCGAGGTCAAGAAAACCCCGGCCACCAAGTTCATCCGCGTCCAACGCGACGGCAACAAGGAGCCGACCGCGATGGAGACCGCCATCGTTCGGTATGTGCCGGCGCAGGGCGACGGCAAGCTGACCGTGGACCTGATCGGCGTGGTCCATGTCGGCGAGCGCGACTACTACGAAAAACTGAACAAGCACTTCGAGCAATACGACGTGCTGCTCTACGAACTGGTCGCTCCCCAGGGCGCCAAGGTGCCCAAGGGCGGCAAGCGCAACAGCGACAACCCGCTATCGCTGATGCAGGGCATGATGCAATCGGTACTCGGCCTGGAATCGCAGCTGGAACATATCGACTACACCAAGAAGAACTTCGTCCACGCCGACCTGTCGCCCGATGAGATGAAGGAAGCCATGAAGGAGCGCGGCGAAAATGTCTTCACCGTGACCCTCGGCGTCATCACCGACATGCTGAAGCAGCAGAACCTCCAGGAACGCAACAAGGACAAAGACAAGGACAAGAACCCGCACCAGCCCGACCTCGACCCGCTGGCGCTGCTGGTCGATCCGGACGCCTCCAACAAGCTGAAGAAGATGATGGCCCAGCAGATGGAAGACATGGAATCCGGCGTCGGCGGGCTGGGCCAGACGCTCAACACCATACTGATTGCCGACCGCAACAAGGCGGCGATGAAGGTCTTCCAGAAGGAACTGGCCGCAGGTAAGAAGAAGATCGGCATCTTCTATGGGGCTGCCCACATGCCGGACTTCGAGAAACGGCTGCGCGACGATTTCGGCCTGAAGCGCGACAGCGATCAGTGGTTGACCGCCTGGGACATGACCAAGAAGCAGCGCGGCAACGCCCTGGAAGATTTGCTCAAAAACTTGCTGAAGTAACCCCAGAGTCCGCTGAAGAACGCGGCGAGCCGGAAGCCAAAACTTCCGGCTCGCCGCGTTTTTTGTTTTGACAACACTCTTGTAGGGTCCGCTGTGCGGACCATTGAGCAACCCTCGCCCCGTCGATCGTTGGTCCGCACAGCGGACCCTACGAACTTTGGTAGGGTCCGCTGTGCGGACCATTGTGTTGCGTCATCTGCACTGTCGAGTGGCCCGCACGGCGGACCCTGCGAGCTAGTCGCGTTTCAGCCAGTATTCGAGCCAGTCGAAAGCATCGCGCTGAATCCATTCCGGAAAACAGTGCGTCTGGCCGGTGTAGGTCACGTAGAGCCGTTCGTCGGCCCGGTGCAGCTGGTAGACCTGCCGCAGCGCTTGATACGCCTGGGCGACCTGGGGAGCATTCGGCCAGAGGTCGTCGCGGACGCCGTGAGCGAACACCGGCCGCGGCGCCCAGAGCGCCATGCAGTCGTCGAAATCGAAGGGCAGCTTCCGCTTGCCGACCGGCGCTTGCAGCAACTTGCGGAAGGATGGCGACAAAATGCTGCTGCCCGGCGTCGTGTACGTGCCGGCGGCATCGGGCAGTGTACGCAGCAGCGTGAAAGGGCAGCTCAGCGCGATGACCGCCACCCGGTCGTCGAGAGCGGCCAGCATGGCCGTGCTCTCACCGCCGAGCGAATGACCGAGTGCGCCGATGCGTTTCCCGTCCACGAAAGAGAGCGTCAGCAGATAGTCGAGCGTGCGCTGATGGTCGTGGAGCCTCTGGCCGAGCATCGACCAGTGGGGGTCTTGCGCTTCCTGGCGGGTCGTGTCGTAGGCCGTGGCCCCCGGTGGCAGCCGTTCGCCCGCGCCGTAACTGTCGGCCGCGATCACCACGAAGCCCCGGCTGGCCAGGAACGGGCCGTAGTTGAGTTGGTAGTGCGCGCCGCCCAGGCCGACCGGCTCATCCTTGCCCTCGGGCACCGTCTGGTGATGAGCGAGCACGGCCGGAAACGGCCCGATGCCCGGCGGCACCAGCAGCCAGACGTTCATCCGTTCGGTTGCACTGACGCGAATCGACACTTTGCGCCGCACATAGGACCGCGACACGCCGTTGAGCTGGGCCTGTGCGGGCACCGTTTCTTCTGAAACCAGCATCGGGTCGAGCGGCACGGACTTCGTCGTCAGCGCCGTTCCCAGCGACTGACGAATGGTCTTCTGCAACGGTTGGCGCTGCTCGTTCCAGGCCGTGGCGGTGCCGATTGGCTTGCCGGCCCGATCCTTCAGCATGGTTGGCAACGGGCCGAACTCCTTCTCGGCCTTGGCAACCATCTCGGTCAGCGGAGTCGGCGTCACGTAATGACCTCGGTCGAATTCCAGCACCAAGACCGCGTCCCGCCCAGTTTGTGGCACTTGAAAAGTGAACTGCTTCTGATCGGCGCGGAACCAGAGTCGCCGCGCCTTTGGCTCGACGACCTGCGGCGGATCGAGCAGCACTGCGCGGGTCAGTCGCAAGTGATCTTTCAGAATCGTGAGCTGCGCTGCTTCCGGCGCGGAGACAGCATCCAGCCTGGCAAGCCAGGTCAGGCAGCCCGCCGGCGACGTGCCTTTCTGCCAGCGAGTGACCTTGGCGCTTTTCAAGACCAGCTTGAAGTCGTCGGGAGCAGCAGCCGCTTCAAACTCGGAGTTGTCGAGATAGCCGCTATAGCGCAGCTGGAACGCTTGCCGTGCCGAGAGCGTTTCGGACTTGGCCAGCGTTGCCGCCGTCTTGCAGGACTTGGCATCGCGTTCGATGAAAAAGGCGGTACGCTCCTGATCGATGAGTTTGCCAGCGCTGTCCAGCCAGGCAGCCCGCAATTCGAGTCCCCACGCCGCTCCCGGCGCGGACGCCGGTCCCATCGGCATGCCTTCAAAGACAACCGGGCCGGGCGAATGCCAGGCCAGGGCAATGGTCCGCTTCTCCTTCGGCGCCAGCTCGACGGCTTGCCGGGCCAGCGGATAGATCGCATCCAGGTGCCCATGTACTTCGGCAGCCAGGCTGCCGCGAACCGCTTGGATCGTGCGGTTTTCGAGCGTGACGCGAAACCGCGCCGGCAGCCAGTGCTTCAACAAGCGGGGGGTCGGATTGAAGTCGGTGGCGACCGGCTCGACGGCGATGACTTTGACGGCCGGCTCCGCGGCGCGGAGTTGACTGAAACAAGCGCCAATGGCAAGCAGCAACAGGCAGCAGCGCGAAGGAATGGAATGAAGCATGGTCCCCTCGAAACAAAGTGATAGGCAGCCTGGATTGAGCCAGGCGGGGGGACACGCCGGAATGGCGTTGTGCAGGCAGCTTATCCGAATCTGGCCAGGACTGGTAGAAACTCTCTGGAAACTTCGGATTCAACGAAACAGGGACCGGTGGATTCAGCCGCGCGGCTTCTCCCAGTTGCCGCCCCAATCCGCGAACAGCTTCTGCAAAAAGGCTTCCCAGGCGTCCCGGCTCCGAGTGCTGGGAAACGGCTCGGGCTGGATGGGTTTGCCGGAGAGCCAGAGAATCTCGAATCGGCCGTCGGCCGCGATTTGCCCGAGGCGCACCGTCTTCGCGGTATGCAGGGTGACAGGGTCGATGCGGACAGTGCCGCCCGGAGCGCGAAAGCTCTGCCCCTTGAATGCTTCGCGGACCGCCCCCGGCTCCACGCTGCCTGCCTTCGTCGCGGCCTGCGCCCAGAGGTGGACGCCGAAATAGGCTGCGTCCATCGGATCGGACGTTACCCGCGCGGGGCCGAAGCGCGCCTGGAACTTCTTCACGAACGCTTGGTTTTCCGGCGAGTCGATGGATTGGAAGTAATTCCAGGCCGCATAATCGCCGGCGATCGTGCCCACATCCAGGCTGCTCACTTCGTTCTCGCCGATGCTGAACGACATGGTGGGCGTCTTCGCGGATGTGACGCCCATGCCGCGCAGCTCGCGGAAGAAGGCGGTATTGCTGTCGCCGTTGATGGTGTTCAGGATCAGGTCCGGCTTGCTGGCCAGGATCGCCTTGACCGCGCGGTCCACCTCGACGCTGCCCAGCGGCAGATATTCCTCGCCGACGATCTCCACCCCAGGATGCTTCTTCACCAGGTCGCGGATGATCGCGTGAGCGGTGCGCGGAAACACGTAGTCGGACCCGACCAGGAACAAACGTCGCTTTCCCAGGATGCCGATGCCGTACTCCACGGCGGGTATGATCTGCTGGTTGGGCGTCGCCCCGGTGTAAACGATGTTCGGCGATTGCTCCAGTCCTTCGTGCTGCACGGGATACACCAGCAGATGGTTGAGTTTTTCCACCACCGGCCGGACCTGCTTCCGGCTGGAGGAGGTCCAGCAGCCGAAAACAACGGCGACCTGGTCCTCGGCGATCAGCTTCCGGCACTGCTCGGCGAAGCGGCGCGGCACGGACTCGCCGTCCGCGACGACGGGTTCGAGCCTGCGCCCCAGGACGCCGCCCCGATCGTTGATTTCCCCGATGGCCAGCAGTGTGGCATCGACGACCGGCGATTCGCTTTGCCGCATGGTGCCCGACAGCGAATGCAGCACGCCGATCTTGATGGGCGGTCCAGCGGCCGGCACGATCGGCGCTGGCGTTGGGTCCGGGCGCTTACCGAAGTACACAGCAGCGCCGAGCAGCAAGACCAGTGCCGCGCCGACGGGCCACAGCCACGGTCGGCAGATCGGAA
>JAGVLI010000030.1 GCA_020054355.1 Planctomycetales bacterium
CGGACCTGGGCGGCCCATGCGTCGCGCTGATCGGCGACCAGGTGGCCTACGCCGTGCTCGGCGCGGAACGTCTGGCCTACTGCTCCAGCCAGACCATCGACGACTGCCTCGAACTCTGGAAGAAGACACTGCCCAGCCGCCCCGCCGACGGCTCCATGATCAATTACCTCTGGGACCTGCTCGAACACAACCCAGAGCAGATCCGCCAGGATTGCCGGCACCACTTGCTGCGCGATTACCTGCCGCCGCCCGCCCGGCCCATCGCGCTGACCGGCCCCGCCGATCAATTGCGCATCGACCCGACGGCGCAGCTCGACCCGCTGGTCATGGCCGACACGACCAACGGTCCGGTGGTGATCGACGCCGGCGCGGTGGTCCATGCCTTCAGCCGGCTGGAAGGGCCTTGCTACATCGGCCCACGCACGCACATCGTCGGCGCCAAGATTCGCGCCGGCACTTCGCTCGGACCCAACTGCCGGATCGGCGGCGAGGTCGAGTGCAGCATCGTGCAGGGCTACAGCAACAAGTATCACGAAGGCTTTCTCGGCCACAGCTATGTCGGCGAGTGGGTCAACCTGGGGGCCGGCAGCCAGACCAGCGATTTGCGCAACGACTACGGCGAAGTGAAGGTCATCGTCAACGGCCACCACACGCCCACCGGCAGCGGCAAGATCGGCAGCTTCATCGGCGACCACACCAAGGTCGGCCTGGGCACGCTGCTCAACACCGGCAGCAACGTCGGCATCTTCTGCAACCTGCTGCCGTCGGGCACGCTGCTGCCGAAGTACGTGCCGTCGTTCGCCAGCTGGTGGAACGGCAAGCTCGAAGACCGCTCGGACCTGCACGGCCAGGAGCGCATCGCCGCCCAGGTGATGCGGCGGCGCGGCAGCGCCTACTCGGAAGTGCATGCGGCCCTGGTGCGCCAGCTGCACGAGCAAACGGCCGGAGAGCGCCGCCGCATGGTGGTCCACTCGGAAACCCGCCAGCTGCGGCTGAGCGCGTGATAGCAATCAGCCGTAGGTCAGGCTTTCCAGCCTGACACGCAGCGCCAGGGAACGTGCAACTAGCCGTAGGTCAGGCTGGAAAGCCTGACCTACTCACGGCACCAACTCTTTCAACTGCGCAATGGTCTTGCCCATCTTCTGAAACTGGTCTTTCACTTCCTGCTTTTTCTTGGCGTGAATGGCGTCGTCCAGCTTGCGGAAGGCATCCGACAGTCAGCTGACGGCCGCCGTCAGCAGCAAGCGCCCCAGGCCGGCAGCGGCAAGCGCGGATGCGAACGCCAGCGCGTGAAACGATGCTTCCTGGCTGCCCTCCTGATGGCCGCTTGCGGCTTTGGACCACACCCCCCTCTCCCCTTGCGGGAGAGGGGCAGGAGTGAGGGGTCGGCATTAGTTCAGTCCCCTTGCAAGACACCCCTCACCCCTGCCCCTCTCCCGCAAGGGGAGAGGGGGAAGCTGTTGCCTCACTTCTTGATGTAGTCTGCCGGCATCTTGATCTGGTCCGGGTTTTCCTTGGCCGTGCGGACGAACTCATCCACGCAGGGCGGGCAGCAGAATTCATACCTCTTGCTGCCGACGATCCAGGTGAATTTCGGGTTTGCCTTGGTCATGGTGATCGGGCAAGTCTTGTCGCCAGGCTGGGGCTTCATGTTGTGGTTCGACTTGACGCCCTTGAACTTAGCAGCCGCCGAGGTCTTGCCGTTGGCCTCGATATCCGCCAGCGTGTAGCGGCCGCCGGGCTTCAGGTACAGCTCGTCCGCGTCGGCGGCGGCCGGCGGCATGTCGCTGTCGTGACCCGCCACGGCCGACTTGAAGCCGAAGCGGAACCGTCCCCCGGCGATGGTGATGCTGGGGACCGTCACCTCGACGTTCTTGCCCGCGACCTCCGCCGGCAGCTGGCCGACGAATTGCGAGGTCGTGCCCTTTGGGTCGCCGGCCTGCGGCACCGGCTTCAGCTCGACCACCGCCGCTTCCGCGCTGCCTTCGCTCTTGACGTAGGCGGTCAGCGTCTGGGTTTCGACTTCCTGCACCCGCGCTTCATCCTTGCCCAGCGTGTACAGTCGCAGCACGCCGCCCTTCTGGAAGACAGCTTCCGCGTGGTAGTTGTCCTTGCCGATTTCCACGATGATCCCGCCGTGCGCGCCCGGCTTGTGGGCATGGTCGTCGTCCTTCTTGGTTTGCGGCGGGGCCTTCGCCGCCGGGACGTCCGGCTTCGCGGCCTTGGGGGCTTCGTTGTTGCTCGAACCGCAGCCAGCGATCACTAGCGCGGCCAAACCGATCGGCAGGGTCCACAAGGCGTATTGACGGAACATGGCTTTTCTCCTGAAATCCGCCGCTTGCGGGTTCGCAAGCGGCCAGAAGTAAATTCGAGGTCAAATCGAAACCGGGGTGGTTACGAGGGACGGCGCATTGGAACCTCGGCGCAAGGGCCATGAAGCTCCAAGGCGCGTCAGCGGAGAAAAAGCGGAGGAGTGTTACACCAGCCAGCAGCACAGCAGCGCGCGGAGAGCGCCCTGGGTCTGGCGGGTGGCTACCGGATGGGAAAGGAAATTGATCGAGGGATCGCCGACGTGACGGTCCAACAGCGGCAACGGCAGAATCTGGAAACCAGCAGCGGTTTCTTCACTCACCGGCTGGACCTTCGCTGCCAGCACAAGCTCGATCTGGGTGTGCTTCTCGGCGCAGCACGGGCAAGGACTTGCAGGGCAATGATCCGAGTTCGTGGCGGTCGCGGCACACTCGGAAGCCTGGGAAGCAGCGCCGCAATGTGGGCAGGCCGGTTGCTCGGAATGGGTTTCGGTCTGACTGGACACTTCCCCGGCGTGAAGACAGAAGCAAGCGCAGGCCAACGGCTGCAACAGGATGGCTGTCGCCGCGAAGAGTGCCAGGATGGTCGGCAAACGCCCGCGCATGGATGATCTTCCTCAACCACCGGCATTCTATCCTGACTCGGCAAGCACAGTCAACAAAAAATGGTGAGGCTGCGGGCATCAGGGCATCAGCCGATCCGCCGATATGGCTCGAAGCCGTAATACTTGGGCCGGTCGTCGAGCCGCACGTGCAGCCAGGATACGCCAGCCCCGGCAGTGCTGAGCCAGACCGGACTATCACCGAGCCGCTTTGCCATCGCCTCGCCCACCCGCTGCCAGAGCGCGTGTCGTTGCGCTTCGGGAGCTGCACGCACAAAGGCAGCGAGATGCCCGTAAGCCGACGGCGCGGCTTGCGGGCACGGCACCACCAGGATCGCATCCCCGCCCAGGTTGGCGAACTCGACCACATCGGCTGCCGGTGCCGCGCGAAACTGTTCGGCAAACGCTTCTGGCTCCGGCCGACGTGCCAGCCCAGGGCTGTCCAGCAGCACGAACTCGAACGGCCGAGTCGCGGCGGCAGTCGTGACGGGCGGGGTTTCCCAGCGGAAGGCGGCATACGGCGCGCCGGCCAGCGAGGCGTTGAACAGCGCGCGGAACTCGGTATCCCTTTGCCAGCCCCGCAGGACATCGACGAAGCTGGCCGGTTGCGCGTCGAGCTCCACGACGAACCGCAACCCGCAATGGCCGGTCAGTTCCTCGTTGCGAAAAATCCACAATTCCAGTGCCCTTGATCCGCGGTTCAGGACCGGCCGCCCCGATTCTAAGCCGGCATCAGCCCGAAAACGCCTCGTCAATCTTCAACGTCGCTCACAGCGCCCTGGACGCGCGCGCCGCCCAGAAGGCGTGCCAGGCCGCGCCAGGTCCGATGGGCGCCATACATGAATACGAGAAACGAAATCGCCACCAGTCCTGCCAGCCCTCGGATCGGCACGGCGAACAGGCCGAGATTCACCAGCATAACCGCGCCCAGGCCGACCGCTGCTCCGCCGGCGCCCGCCAGCAGGCCCAGCACGAGGTCGCGCAGTCCCTTCACGCGGATGGCGGTCGCTCGCTCGCTGACAGCAATGGCGACAATCCACTCGGCGCTGTCGCGATCGATGCCGTGGTCGATTAGCCACGTCTGCACTTCGTCGCCCCGATCGCCCCAGGTGATCTTCGCACGGGCTTCCCAGGCCAGCGTTTGTTGCGCGCTCGAGAGACGCAGCGCGGCAAATTCCTCGTCGATGTCCATTGGAGCAGTGCGCCCTGCCAACCGTCGAGCGCCGGCGCACGCTACGCGACGGCCGCTCGCCGGCAGACCATGTTGCCAGACGGCGGTGCGATGAGTCAAGCATCGTCTGGCCAGTTGGCTCGGAGGGTCGTTTTATGGCAAAAAGACCCCAGTGAGCCAAGTGATTTGGCCTGACTCACTGGGGTGTCAAGGTCAGCCGTCGTTTCGCCGGGCGCTGGCTTCACTTTGTCTTGCCGAATAGCTCGTCGAACAACCCGCGCATGTCCGCCCACGATCGCCGGTCGGCGGCGGCGTTGTACTTCAGGCCGTTGACGCCGCGCTTGTCGGCGTCGGGCACCGTGAAGCTGTGCTGCGCCCCGCCGTAGTAGATCATCTGGTAATCGACGCCGGCCTTCTCGTAGGCGGCGCGCACCTTCTTGATGGTGTCCTCGTCGATGAACGAGTCGGCCGCGCCGTGGCAGATCATGATCTTGGCCTTCGCCGTCTTGGCCTGGTCGTCGTCGGGCACCGGCAGCGAGCCGTGGAAGCTGACCACGCCCTGGACGGGTGCGCCGGCGTGGGCCAGCTGCAAGACGGTCGAACCGCCGAAGCAGTAGCCGATGGCCGCGAGCCGCTTGGCGTCCGTCAGTTCGTGGTCCTGGAGGACCTTCAGGCCGGCCAGCGCGCGACCTTGCCAGGTTTTGACGTTCTTGCGCACCTCGCCGGCCATCGCCCCGGCTTCCTTGGGATGCTCGGTGGTCTTGCCCTCGCCGTACATATCGAGGGCGAAAGCGACATAGCCCAGGCCGGCCAGCTGCTCGGCGCGCTTGCGGGCGTAGTCGTCCAGGCCCCACCATTCGTGGACGACCAGCACGCCCGGCCGTTTCTCCTTGGACGCATCGTCATAAGCGAGGTGGCCCTTGAGGGTGACGCCCTCGTACTTGTAAGTGACGGGCTGCGTCTTGACGGCCGCCTCGGCGACGGTGGTCGGCAGCGTCAGCAGCAGCGCGGCCAACAGCAGGTTTTTCACGGTGGCAATCCTCCGCTCGGGATAAAGATGAGGCGAGCACGCGGACAGTATATGCACCGCTGCGGCACATAGTAGCCCGCCGCTCCGCGGCGGAATCGCGGCGCAGCCGCGAGTGTCCCGCCGGCGACTGGCCGCACGACCGTTGCAAAAAGGCCGGATCGCGTGGGGAGCGATAGTCGATGGGAGAGACACAGGCAGGCTGCTGGTTCTTGCGGAGGAAAAGAACGGCCTGCCGCCGGCGCCACACTCGCGGCTGCGCCGCTC
>JAGVLI010000032.1 GCA_020054355.1 Planctomycetales bacterium
GCCACGACGAACTCGTGGCTTTTTCCCCCGGCGACCCCAGAAGTCCAGCTCGATGAGAAGTGGTCCTTTGTCGCCAAGAAGCAAAAGCACTGCGACCCGGCCGACCCGGCGGACGCCCGCTGTGGGGACTGTTGGGACCACGTGGCCCTCGACCCCGAGCATCGTTTGGTCCTCAGCGTAGTCGTGGGCAAACGCACGGAGACCAACCCCCGCCAGTTGGTCCACGAGGTGCGTGAGCGCACCGACGGCCGCTTCCTCAACTTGATCACCTCGGACGAGTACCCAGCTTACGCGACCGCCATCGCCGAGGTTGACGCGGAGCCGGACGGGGCCACCGCGACCGGTTCGTTGCCGGACTGGTTGGTGTGCGCCACGGTGCATAAGACGCGCCAACAGCACCGTGTGATCCAGGTCGAGGCGCGGCTGGTCTTCGGTACGCTGCGCAGTCTGGCGGCGGCGTTGCTATGGGCCGTCTTGGGCTGCGTGACCACGGTGTTCATCGAGCGGTCGACCGGCACCGACCGGCACCGACCGGCACCGCAACAGCCGGAAGGTGCGGCAGACCTATCGGTACTCGAAGGACTGGGCGGTGCATGAGGCCATGACCTACTTCACGTTGTACAGCGGCAACTTTTGTTGGAGCGTGCGCACGCTGCGCGAGCAAGCGGCCCCCAAGCGTAATCGGCAACGCACCCCGGCGATGGCCGCCGGACTCACGGATCGTATCTGGTCCCTGGAAGAATGGCTGCTCTTTCCCAGCAGTGGCCGCTGGAAACTACCGTCTTGCCGACGGCGTTAGCCCGGCAACCTTAGGGGGACACGACCCTACTCGCGGTCGCTGGAAAAGCACGGTCCCCGGCGCGAGCCGTTCGGAAGTTCCAGCGTGCCCCACTTTCTCATAGCCATTTCATCGCACGCAAGTTACTCTGATCCGTGCCCCATCCCCTGCCACTCTCTCACCCAAGGAGGCGCTCGATGTGCGCGCACCGTTTCTCCCCGTGCAAGTGGCTTTTCACCTTTGGATTCTTGCTGCTGGGACCGGCCGCGGTCCTGGCTCAGAAAGCTCCGGAGCCGGTGGCCGTCGAAGGCCAGCCGCTCGGCGCGAATGTCACCCGGCTCTTGCAAGCCCTGGACTTCCTGGGCGCTCCTCTGCCCAAGGACAAGACCGAAGCCCTGCAAGCCGCCGTCAAGGACCGCGACGCCAAGAAGCTGCAAATGCTGCTCGACCCGCATGTGCTGGCCGTCGTCAGCATCAACCCGGAATCGCGGGTGAAGGTGGCGCGCGGCCCGGCCGTGCCCTTCTTGCAGCAGCACGGCTACACGCCGCTGATCGTGAAGGTGATTAACGACAGCACCGTCACCAAGACGCTGCGCATCAGCAGTCCGCAAGCCGGGCCGATCTTTTCCGGCGGCCGAGCGGGCAACACCGCCGCCGACAAGGCCCGCTTCCTCGACGTGGAGATGTTCAACAAACAGCCGCTCACGGAAAACCTCAGCGGGCTGAAAGCGGAATACGCCCTGGCCCTGATCTACAGCAGCGAACCCGGCAAGCGCGAAGTCACGCTCGGCTTCGACGTCGGCCAGGGCAGCCAGGACCTCGGCTTTCGCGGCGAGGTGCCGATCCTCTTCGAGATTCGGCCCGCCATCGCGGTGAAGCTTTCGATCAAGGATTTCGACGGCGTGCCGACCGTTGGTCGCTTCACGTTCAAGGACAAGGCGGGCCATGTCTTTCCGGCGAAGGCCAAGCGGCTCGCACCCGATTTCTTCTTCCAGGACCAGATTTACCGGCCCGACGGCGGCACGGTCTTGCTGCCGCCCGGCGAGTTCACCATGACCTACGGGCGCGGCCCGGAATACAAGCAATTGGAGAAGAAGGTCGCGATCCCGGAGAAAGGCGACGCCGCCATCAGCGTGCAACTCGAACGCTGGATCAACACGATGACCCACGGCTGGTACGGCGGGGACCACCACATTCACGCCGCCGGCTGCGCCCACTACACCAACCCGACCGAAGGCGTCTTCGCCCAGGACATGTTTTTGCACGTCAAGGGCGAAGGGCTGAACGTCGGCTGCAACCTGACCTGGGGTCCGTGCTTCGAGTTCCAACGGCAATTCAACGAACCCGGCCCGCACAAGCTGAGCGAGCCGTTCACCGTGCTCAAGTACGACATCGAGGTGAGCGGCTTTGGCTCCCAGGCGCTGGGCCACGTTTGCCTGCTCAACCTCAAGGACCACACTTACCCCGGCTCGGAAGGCACCAAGACCAAGGGCTGGCCGTCCTGGACCACGCCGCTGATGCGCTGGGCGAAGAAGCAGGGCGCGGTCACCGGCTACGCGCATTCCGCCAGTGGCCTGAACATCAATCCCAAGGCCGCCGCCAAACGGCTGCTCGCCGAATTCGACAAGAACACGGACGGCAAGCTCACCGAGGCGGAATCCGGCGCTGGTCTGTTGCCCGAGAAATTCGCCGCGATTGATGCCAACAAGGACGGTGCGCTGAACGAGGACGAGCTGGCCGCCTCGCTGGGCCGGGTCGCGAACAAGCTGCCCAACCTGGCCATTCCCGAAATGAACGGCATCGGCGCTCAGGAAATCTGCGTGACCACCGCCCAGGGCCTATGCGACTTCATCAGCGCCATGGACACGGCCCGCGTGCCGGAATGGAACTGCTGGTATCACCTGATGAATTGCGGCTATCCGCTCAAGGTCAGCGGCGAGACCGACTTCCCCTGCATCAGTGGCAGCCGGGTCGGCGAAGGCCGGGTGTACGTGCAGCTCGGCAAGATCGACAAGATCGACTACACCGCCTGGTGTGAGGGTATCCGTGGCGGCCGGTCCTACGTCTCCGATGGCTACGCGCACGCCCTGGAGTTCACCGTCAACGGCAAGACGATGGGCGAGAACGCAGCGCTGACAGCGCCGGGCAAGGTTGCGGTGAAAGCCAAGGTGGCGTTCGCTTCCGAGACGCCGCTGGGCACGGCCAAGGGCGGCGTGGTGCCGACCGGCAAGACCCGATTGGTGGAGCTGATCGTCAATGGCCAGGTGGCCGCCACCAAGGAGGTGCCCGCCGACGACAAGCCCCACGACCTGACCTTCGACGTACCGATCGAGCGCTCGAGCTGGGTGGCGCTGCGGCAATATCCGCAAATGCACACCAACCCGGTGAACGTGCTGGTCGCCGACAAGCCGATCCGGGCCTCGCGCAACAGCGCCCTGTGGTGCATCGGCACCATCGAGCAACTCTGGCGGGTGCGCGGCCCCGGCATCGCCCCGGACGAGCAGAAGGAAGCCGAAAAGACCTTCCGGCAAGCGATCGAGGCTTATCGCAAGATCGTGCAGGAATCGCCGGCGGGCAGCTGAAGCCGCCCCGCAAAGCCTGTACAGCGGACCTCACGGAGTTCGGTCCGCACAGCGGACCCTACGAAAGTTCGTAGGGTCCGCTGTGCGGACCATTTTTTTCAGATGTGAAATCCCGATTGCAGCGAACGGCGCTACTCGCCCTCGCCGCGCAGCTGATAACCTTCGCCCCAGCGGGTCAGGATCAGCGGCGGCTCGAAGCCTTTGTCGATCTTGTTCCGCAGATAGCGGATATAGACGTCCACCACGTTGGAGGTGTTCTCGTCCTCTTCGTTGTAGAGATGCTCCCAGATCATCGAACGGGTGACGACCTGGCCGCGATGATAGGCGAGGAACTCCAGGAGCGTGTACTCGCGCGGCGTCAGGTGGATGGGCTGGCCGCCCCGGCGCACGGTATGGGCCGAGGTGTCGATTTCGAGGTCGAAAATCCGCAGCAGCGGGTCCTTGACCTGGTGGCCCCGGCGCACCAGGGCGCGCAGCCGGGCCAGCAGTTCTTCCAGCTCGAAGGGCTTCGTCATGTAGTCGTCCGCGCCGCTGTCCAGGCCGCGGACCTTGTCCTCGATGCCGCTCCGCGCGGTCAGCACCAGGACGTGCGACTTCATGCCGTCGCGCCGCCAGCGTTTCAGCAGCGACAGGCCGTCTTCCTTGGGCAGCATCAGATCGAGGATGATGACGTCGTAGTTGGCGGTCTTCGCCTTGTGGTCCGCTTCCTCGCCGTCGAGGGCGATGTCCACGGCGAAGCCTTCTTCGTCCAGGCCGCGACGCAGGACGCGCACCAGGGGCTGATGATCTTCGACCAGGAGAACGCGCATGGGAGAGTTCGTCTCGAAAAAGAGGCGAGCGAGGAGTCAGCCTCGCTCGCCGAGATCGCGTTACGGTTTCCGCTGGGCCAGCCGCTGGAGCGAGCCTTGGGCCTCGCGCGTCAGCCGATGGCCGTCGGCCCCCTTCGCGAGCTTCTCCAGCACCTGATGGGCTTCCGGGTTGCCGATGCGCTCCAGGACCTCGACCGCCCGGCACTGCTGGACCAGCTCGGCCGGCGGCGTCATCTGCGACACCAGCCGTTCCAGCAGCTTTTCGACGCGCTGCTGCATTTCCAGGGTCGGCTTGCCTTGCAGCACTTTCTTCAGCGCCGATTCCGCCAGCTCCGCCAGTTTTTCGATGTCTTGCTCGGCTTTCTGGCGGGTCTGAAACTGCTCGCTGTCCAGGTCCTTGATGAGCCGGTCAAGCTGCCGGGGATCGGGCGCGGGCATGGGCTTCAGACGTGCTTGCAGCCAGGGCACCGCTTGCTCGGGCGCGCCGCCCAGCGTCCGCACTGCCTGGAAGGCCACGCTGCCGTTGTCGCCAGCCAGTTCGTTCCAGAGCGATTCGAGTTGCTGGTCGTCCAGCAACATCCCGGGCGGGGCTTCGCGCTGGAGCATCGCAGCTGCGTCCCAGACCAGCGCCGTGCTGTCCACGCTGGCCGACACCAGCGACAGCCCGTCGGGCAAAAAGGCCAGCCGCTGAATGCCGCCCTGGTGCCCCGTGAACTGGCCGAGTTTCCTGCCAGTCGGTACGTCCCAGAGATGGATGGTATGGTCCTTGCCCCCGGCAGCCAGCGTCTGACCGTCCGCCGAGAAGGCGAGCGAACAGAGGTTGAACTCGCGAGTGCTTCCGGAGCGCCCACCGAGCAGGCCGAACGCCTTGCCAAGAAAGTTCTGTTCCTTGGCCTGAAACCGGCAGCGCTCCTTGCCGGTCAGGGTTTCCCAGATGGTGATCGCATTGTCCGAGGTGGCCGCCGCGATGCCCCGGCCGTCGGGCGTGAAAGCCAGCGCCAGGATATCGACCTTGTGCGTGCCGAACTCGCGGACCAACTTGCCGGTGGCCACATGCCAAAGGCGGATGATGTTGTTATTCCGGCTGAAGTCCGTGCGGTTGGGATCGGCCTTGGGATCGATGGCCTTGCCCGCCAGCGCGATCGTGGCGCCATCGGCGGAAAACGCGATAGGCGGCGAAATCCCGTTGACGACTACTACGTCGCCCCGATTGGCAGGCCCCAGCCGCACATTGAACTGGCCAGCCTCCCTGCCGGTGGCGGTCTCGAACAACCGCAGGGTGCCGTCGTAATCGCGGACAGCCAGCGTCTTGCTGTCCATCGAGAAGGCCAGGCCGCCCCCGCCGCCCGGCATCTGCCGGAAGCGGAGGTCGCCGAGTTTGAGCGCGTGCAGTTCCTTGCCGGCGCGCGGGTCCCACAGGGCCAGCTTGTTGCCGGGGGTGCCAATGGCCAGCAAACGGCCATCCGGCGAGAACAGCGCGTTGGCGGACCCCGCCGGCAGCGGAACGCTGCGTTTTTCCTGGCCGGTGCCCAGGTCCC
>JAGVLI010000856.1 GCA_020054355.1 Planctomycetales bacterium
GACGCCGAGCAGCGCCGCGCCGATAACGAGCAGCGCCGCGCTGACGAAGCCGAAAAAGAACTGATCCGCTTGCGGGCGCTGCTCGAACGTCAGCGATAATCGCCACCCGCCGCGCAGCATCTCCGCATCGCTTCATCACTTCACCAGAACGCCGTTGCCGATCCTTGCAGGGCAAGGGGCTTGGCCCTAAGATAATAGCATCTCGCGAAGACATGCAATCGTGCGTGTTTTCAGCGGCTGGCCGGCGATTCCGGCGCACTCGAGGGCGACCGATGGCCGGCAAGCGCTACATCATGAATCCCATTCGCACGACCAAGCAAGGCCAGCAGATCAATGTCGGCAAGGACCATGCCGAGTACCAGGCCATCGTCAACACGATGACCATGCACCCCGACGACATGAAGGAAGCCGGCATTGCGCCGGGGGCGAGCGTGCGGGTCTGGTCCGGCAACGGCGAGGCCGTCTTCCTGTGCAAGGAAGGCAAGGTGCCGGCTGGCATGATCTTCGTCCCCTACGGCCCGCCGACTTGCCATCTGATGGGCCAGACCACCGATGGCACCGGCATGCCGACTTCCAAGGGCTGGGAGGTCGAGGTGGAGCCGCTGCCGGCGGCCGGAACACAAGCAACTTCGTGAAATAAATACGGTTGATTGAAGGAGGCAGCAACATGGCGGATGCCAGAGAACGCGAGGGAACTTCGGTTCCGCAGATGTCGCCGGACGCGGAAACCGGCAGTCCCTTGCCCTGGGAACAGATCGAGGCCGGGCGGTACATGCCGCGCCGCATTCGGGGCAGTTTCCCCGGCCGGGAGCTGGGGTGAACGTTTTTCGTGCCGCCCGGTCCGGGCGGGAACCAGGAGAAGTGAGTGCGCGGGCGAGGTCCGCACTGCTGCGCGAAAGGAACCAACCATGATCCACTACCATTCGGCCTACTACAAAATCGAGGATGGTTGGTTCATGGCCAAGGTCCTCGATTTTCCGGGCGTAGTAACCCAGGGAAAGAACTTGGACGCGGCGCGGCGCATGTTGCGGGATGCCTTGCGGGAGATGGCACTGTGGAACCTGGAAGAGGGGCAGCCGCTTCCCTTGCCGAACCCGAAGGCAACCGACCGGAAAGCCGACCTGCTCGAACCGATCCGCCTCACGGTTCGGGTTCAATCCGGGGGTGGCTTCGTGAACAGTAGAAATCTGCAAGCAGCTGACCATTCCTCCTCCGAGTGAAAAGTAAGGTAATCCGTCATGCCTGAATTGAAGATCGTGAAGAACGCAACCTGTACCTTCTGCGGCTGCGTCTGCGATGATATCGAGTTGCATGCCGAGGGCGAGCGCATCGTCGAGACCAAGCGCGCGTGCAGCCTGGGCGAATCCTGGTTCAAGAACCATACCGCCGAACGACTGTATCCGGACGCGCTGATCGACGGCCAGCCCGCGACCGTGGCTGCCGCCGTCGAGGCGGCGGCGGATTACTTGTACCGGGCGCACATGCCGTTGGTCTATGGCCTGAGCAACGTCACCTGCGAGGCGCAGCGGGAAGCCGTCTTCCTGGCCGAGTTGATCGGCGGCGTGATCGACAGCCATACCTCGCTCTGACACGGTCCCACCGAGATAGCCGCTCAGTTGGGCGGTAAGGTCACGTGTACGCTGGGCGAAGTCAAGAACCGGGCGGACTTCATCATCTACTGGGGCGGCAACCCGGCCGAATGCCATCCCAGGCATTTCACGAAATACACCCTGACGCAGAAGGGCAAGTTCGTGCCCAACGGCCGCAAGGGCCGGACGATGGTCCTGGTGGACATCCGCGAAACGCCCAGCGGCAAGGCCGCCGACCTCTTCCTCCAGGTCCGGCCGGGCAAGGACTTCGAGATGGTCACGGCCCTGCGCGCGCTGGTTAAAGGCCAGCCGGTGGACCGGGAGCGGGTGGCCGAGACCGGCCTGACCGTGGAGCAGCTGCAAGACCTGGTGAACCAGATGAAGGCCGCCAAGTTCGGCGTGCTGTTCTTCGGCATGGGCCTGTCGATGACGCGCGGCAAGCACATGAACTCGGCGGCGGTGCTGGCCCTGGCCGCTGAGTTGAACGCCTTCACCAAGTTCGTGGCCATGCCGATGCGCGGGCACGGCAACGTCACCGGCGCCGACGTGGTGCTGCGCTACACGACCGGCTACCCCTTCGGCATCAACCTGTGCCGGGGCTACCCGCGCTTCAACCCCGGCGAGTTCTCGACCGTGGACCTGCTGGTGCGTGGCGACAACGACGCCGCGCTGATCCTCGGCGCCGATCCGGGGGCGACGATGCCGCAGCCGGCCATCGAGCACCTGGCGCGGATTCCGACCATCGTGCTGGACCCGAAGGTCACGCACACCAGCCGGCTGGCGAAGGTGCATATCACCACGGCAGCGACGGGCGTGAGCGCGCCCGGCACGGTCTACCGCATGGACGAGGTGCCGTTGCCCTTGCGGCCCGCCTTGAAGTCGCCATACCCCACGGATGAGGAAGTCATGCGCCGCATTCGCGAGGAGGTGCTGAAGAAACCGGCCTGGCTGCCGGCGACGAACGGGCGGGCGGCGATAGCGTGAACGACCAAAGCTGAATTACCGGGAGCGACTATCATGGCGAGTGCAGTCGAGCCGAATCCGTCGCAGCCGCAGGCCGTCGACGGCAATGCCGAGGTGGAACGCTTGACCACGCTCGTACAACAGTTGCAAGACGAGTGTGTCCAGCTGCGCCAGGCGCTGGCGGAAGCGGAAGCGGAGCGGCAACTTTTCCGACAAGCGTACTACGATAAGCTGCGCGCGGAGCGCGAGTTTGAGGACGTGGATATCGCTTCGCTGACGGCCATGTCCGCCGGTCCCGTCGGTATTCTGGCTTGGAGGAATCCGTCATGATATCAACCCTTGAAGAGCAGTTTGATGTCGCGATGATGGACATCTACCGCCGTGCAAAATCGGAAGCCAAATACAATGCTGCTCGCTATTTCCAAATGCTCACTGAGCATCGAGGGCTTGAGACCGCAAGACTGCTCTTGCACGCTGAGGCTGTTTCGGAAGGCTACACCGCCTTGTGGGAACGCGGACGCCTTGACTTGACCGTTGAAGCGCTGATTTACGAGCATGCGGAGTACCATTCGCTCTTTAGCGAGGAAGAACGACAAAAGGCGCAACGACGATTGGAACAATACGGTTACGCACCCATGCTTGCGGACAAGAGCGAACAGCAAGCGGTGTTGCACTACTCGATGAAACAGGCGGCGAAGGCGGCGGAAGAGAACCCCTACTGAATATGGAACCGGGCGAAATCTACATGGCTGACCTCGGCGAAACCACCCGACACCCCGTGATTATCGTCTCGCGGGAGGAGTTGAATCGGGGTGATCGGCTCGTCGTCGTCCTGTGTACTTCCCAAAAGGTGGCTATCCGCTCTACGCTGCGCCATTGCGTGCCATTTCAGGCAGGACAGTTCGGCTTCACCAAGGATTGTGTTGCGCAGTGCGAGAACATCTTTCTGGTCGCCAAAGACAGCCTGGACGCCAAGCCGATCGGTATGTTGAACGATATCGCCCTGCGAGACGTAGTCAAAGCGATCGGCCATGTCATCGATTCTGATTGCGAACCCAACTGACTCCACTGGCGCTGGACAACGGATACAACATGCTACGGATCACCGGCGGGAAAGTGTACGATCCCGCCCACGGCATCGACGGCGTCGTCCAGGACGTCTGCATCGCGGATGGCAAGATCGTGGCGGACGCCGCGGGCGGGCGCACGCTCGACGCCGCCGGCATGATCGTCTTCCCCGGCGGCGTGGACATTCACACGCACGTCGCGGGCGCCGCCCTCAACTTCGCGCGCGGCCTGACGCCGGAGAACCAGCGGGCCGCAGCGCCCTTCCTGCACACCAAGGACCTCCGCATGGGACTGGGCGGTCCCACGCCCACCACTTTCGCCACCGGCTACCTCTATGCCGGCATGGGCTACACGACGGTCATGGAAGCCGCCGTGCCGATCCTCTCGGCCAAGCACACGCACGAAGAGCTGCGCGACACGCCCATCGTGGACAAGGCCTGCCTGGTGCTGATGGCCAACAACGAAATCGTCATGGACCTGCTCGAAGCCGGCGAGCTGGAGCGGGCCAAGCAGGTGGTGGCCTGGCTGATCTGGGCGGCGAAGGTCTACGGCGTGAAGGCGGTCAATCCCGGCGGGGTCGCCGCCTGGAAGTGGGGTCAGGACGCCAAACAGCTGATATCGCCGATTGCCGGCTATAGCACGCTGACGCCGGCCAAGATCATCGGCGGCCTGGCAGGCATCATCGACGACCTCGGCCTGCCCCACCCGATGCACCTGCACTGCAACAACCTCGGAGCGCCCGGCAACGTCTCCACCACGCTCGATACGATGAAGGCGCTGGAAGGCCGGCGGGCGCACCTGGCCCACCTGCAATTCCACGCTTACGGCGGCGACGACTGGCACACGATGCGCTCCGAAGCCGTGCAGCTCGCCAACTACTTCAACACCCAGAAGAACCTGACCGCCGATGCCGGCGCCATCCTCTTCGGCAATGCCGTGACCATCACCGCCGACGGCCCCTGGCAGCACTTGCTCTACCAGCTGACCGGCCGCAAGTGGGGCAACATCGACGTCGAGAACGAGACCGGCTGCGGCATCGTGCCCTACACCTACAAGGGCAGCAACCTGGTCAACGCGGTGCAGTGGGCAGTCGGCCTGGAACTGCTGCTGCTCATCGACGACCCCTGGCGCATCTTCCTGACCACCGACCATCCCAACGGCGCCTGCTTCTGGCGCTATCCGGAGATCATCCACCTGCTGATGAACGCGGAATACCGCCGGGAGTGCATCAAGAAGCTGCCGCCCAAGGTGCTGAAACGGATCGTGCTGCCGGACCTGCAGCGCGAATACTCGCTGGCCGAGATTGCCATCATCACTTCCGCCGGGCCGGCGCGGGCCATGAGCATGCCGCAAAAGGGCCACCTGGGCGTCGGCGCGGACGCCGACCTGTCCATCTACAACCAGAATCCGGACGGCGCCATGATGTTCCGCTACCCGCGCTACGTCATCAAGGGCGGCGAGATCGTCGTCGAGGAAGGCGAACTGCGCAAGACGGTCGAGGGCCGGGAGTACGTCGTCCACCCGCGCTGCGACGACAAGATCGAGGATTATCTTCGGCCGCTGTTCCAGCAGGTTTACACGATGTCGTTCGACAATTACCCGGTGGAGTTGGAGCGCGTCCACGGCTTGCAGCTGCACGATTGCCTGCCGCGCGGCTGAGAATCTGTTTCAGAAGCCCCTCGCCCCTGGCGGGAGAGGGGTTGGGGTGAGGGGTGGACGTATCAGCAATCTCACGGTTGGACCCCTCACCCCCAACCCCTCTCCCGCCAGGGGCGAGGGGAGTGTTGTTCCAATGTTCCCCACTGCATCCCCATGATTACCCTGACCCTCAAGCAGCAGCCGGTGGTGCCCCTGGAAGCGGAGAACCTGTCGCCGGACGTGCTGGCGCCGTTGAACCGCGACGCCATTCGCGCGCTGCCGGTGCATCACGGCAAGCACCCGTGCCGGCTGGACGAGTTCTTCGACGTGGACGGTGAAGCCAGCGACGAGCTGCACATTCGCGGCGACACCGCCAAGGTGAAGTGGATCGGCCGGAACATGACGCGCGGCAAGATCGCCATCCAGGGCGACGCCGGCATGCACCTGGGCGCCTACATGAAGGGCGGCGTCATCGAGGTCCAGGGCAACGCTTCCGACTGGGTGGGCGCGGAGATGTCCGGCGGGCTGATCCGCATCGCCGGCAACGCGGGCGGCCAGGTGGGGGCAGCCTACCGGGGCAGCATGGCCGGCATGAAGGAAGGCACGATCCTGATCGGCGGCTCGGCGGGCCTGGAAGTGGGCATGCGCATGAAGCGCGGCACCATCGCCATCGCCGGCCCGGTGCGCGACTTCGCCGGCTTGCAGATGAAAGGCGGCACCATCTTCCTGCTTCAAGGCGCGGAAATCCGCACCGGCGCCTGGATGATCCGCGGCACTATCGTCTCCCTGAAGCCGCTCCACCTGCTGCCGACCTTTCAGTACGCCTGCACCTATCAACCGACGTTCCTGCGTCTCTACACCCGCTACCTGCGCTCGCTGGACTTCCCGATCCCCGATGCGATTCAGGGCGGCGCCTATCGACGCTTCACCGGAGATGCCTCGGTGCCGGGCAAGGGCGAAGTCCTCGTCTGGCAGCCGACTTGAGACCCGAGCAGCGACTGTCACTGAGCCAAACCGGCAACCTCCCTCCGCCTGCCTCTTGCACCATCGCACCACTGCTTGTCACAATCGCGGTATGCCGATCCGGCATGCTGGACAGGCTCCGAGACGAAACCGTCTGATAGAATGGCAGCGGCTGCTTTTCGCGGATGAGGGTCGGTGCGGTGAACAGACTTCAATGGCAGCAACGCTGCGTGTATATCTATCCGGTGCCGATCCCGGTGGCTGGATAGCGGCGAGGAAGGATCGTGACCGGTACCCCGATCGTGGCCCGGCAACTGCGTCCTGACCCGTTGCTTTTCCCAGACGATTCCCCTCTTGGTTTGCAGCCGAGCGGCGGATCGGGCCGGGCATGGAGACGAACATGGTCAAAAGTATTCTGGTGGGCGTGGACGGCTCGAAGTTCAGTGCCAGTGCCCTGGAGCTGGGCCTTCGGTGGGCGCGCCGGTTTGACGCCCTGCTGGTTGGCCTGGGCGTGATTGACGAACCGACCATCCGCCGGCCCGAAATGGTCCCGATCGGGGCCAGCCATTTCAAGGAACATAGTGACGAAGTCCGGCTTGCCCAGGCCCGTGCGCGGGTGAAGCAGTTCCT
The DNA here is from genome assembly GCA_020054355.1 of Planctomycetales bacterium. Classification (GTDB taxonomy): domain Bacteria; phylum Planctomycetota; class Planctomycetia; order Gemmatales; family Gemmataceae; genus JAGVLI01. The sequence continues at coordinate 6,852 of JAGVLI010000856.1, forward strand.
GGAGCGGTTCGCGCTCCGCTGCACGGAAGCCGGGGCAGCCTGCAAGCTCCTGGAAGACAGCGGGCTGCCCAACGAGACGATCTTGCTGGAAGCGCAACGCTACGATCTGATCGTGCTGGGCCAGCAAACCCACTTTCACTTCGCGACCCAGAGCAGCCCGGACGAGACCATCACCCAGGTACTCAAGCATACTCCCCGGCCCGTGGTCACGGTGCCCGAGCAGCTCGCCGACGATACTGCGGTCATGGTGGCGTACGACGGCAGTTTACAAGCGGCCCGCGCCTTGCAAGCCTTTCAGGCAGCCGGCCTGGCCGGCTCCGAAACCGTGCATGTCGTCAGCGTCGGCGCCGACCCGGTCGAGGCGGCGCGGCACGCGGATCGGGCGGTCGAGTTTCTGCGGTTTCATGCGATCCAGGCCAGCCCGCATGTGCTCGGTCCTGGACCATCGACCGCCGAGACGCTCCTGGACCAAGTCCGCCAGCTGCACGTCGGCCTCCTGGTGATGGGGTGCTATGGCCAGCCCGGCTTGCGCGAGTTTTTCCTGGGGTCCGTGACACGGACGGTCCTGAAGAACAGCAGCGTGCCGCTCTTCCTGTATCATTGAACGGGCTGGCCCGGCCGGGTCAGCAGCAGCGTCAGGTAAATGCCATAGACGGCCAGCAGCAAAGCGCCTTCCCAGCGATTGATCCGCAGCCCGGTGAACAGCAGCGGAAAGAGCAACAGGGTGCTGCCCAGCATCCACCAGCAGTCGCTGGCCACGATTTCCGGCGCGATCGGCAGGGGGAGTGCGAGCGCGCTGAGGCCCAGGATGCCCAGGCTGTTGAAGAGATTGGAGCCAATCACGTTGCCGATGGCCACGTCGTCGCGTCCCCGATAGCTGGACACCAGCGAAGTCACCACCTCCGGCAGCCCCGTGCCCCCGGCGACGATCGTCAGGCCGATCACCCGTTCGGACAGGCCCAGGATGCGGGCCAGGTCCA
>JAGVLI010000847.1 GCA_020054355.1 Planctomycetales bacterium
CTTCCGCCGCGCGGGCGGCCGCTTGCAGCCAAGCCGTACGTAGCGGACCAGTTGTTCCTTCCGCCAGCGGGTCGGCAACTCCGCGCGCCGCGCTCACCGCAGGCAACTCGAACAAGCTAGCCTGGATGGCGCACGCCCGGCGGGTAGGCGGAGCAAAGGCAGTTAGTTCAATGATTGGCGGCCACGAGTGTTAGCCCGACGCGCCAGCGAGGGTGGAGGCCGCAACCTCAAGTTGCACCGTCGCTGGCGCGTCCGGCTAACCATTCTATGCGCAATTCAGGCTAATTCTCGAAGAAATCGAGGTAGTCGATCCAGGCCCCTTCCGCCTTCGCCTGGTTCTCCGGCACGGACAATTCGACGATCACGTCCTCCGGCTTGCCGGCGGCTTCCTTGAGGTCAATCTTGAGATCGGACCAGGCTTTCTCCGTCACGGTCTGCGAGAAGATGTCCTTGCCGCCGGCCTGGACCTTCAGCACGAACGGCGTGTTGTAGCCCTTGGCGCCAATCCGCAGAAATTGTCCCTTGGCGGTATTGCTCATCTTCAGCTGGGTGGGATGCCCCAAAGTCTTGGCCTGCTCGCTGCTGGCCTTGACCGGCAGCGTGAAGAGCACGCCCTGGCGCTCGTCCGCCGTGTCCACGAACTTCATGCCGGAACGATGGACGACGCCCTGGGCATTGTGAATCCAGTCGGGCTTGCCGTCCTTCATGCCGCCCAGCAGCTTGTGGGCCTGAAGGTCTCGGAAGCACAGGATGTCCGCCTGGACCTGCGTCATCCACAAGTCGTCCGCTTTCTCCGGCGTCTCGAACTTTCGGCTGGCAGCGGCGTACTTCGCTTTCCGCGCATCCCAGTCCTTGTTGAGCTTGCCGAGCCGGCGCTCGGTCTGGTACTTGTACTTGGCGGCATCCGCCTTGAAACTGCTGTCCGCCAGCAAGCGCAGCAGCAGAGCGGCGTAGGCAGCCGCCTCCTCGTCCTTCTTCTGCACTTCGCAGGCGCGCGAGAGCATTTCGAGTCCGGCCGGCTGGCGGATATTGGTCCAGAGTTCCTTGATGCAGAACGTCTCGGCGCGGGCCGGCATACCGCTGCTCAGGCAGTAGCGGGCGGCTTCCAGGCCGGTGAGCGGCTTGCCCGTTTTTACCTGGCCGGCACTCTCGCCGGACGGCAACGCCAGTGCGAACCACCCCCCGATGATGACGAGCAGCCAGCGTTGGCAATCGCGCATGGATCGACTCCTCGAATCACCGCCTTCGCGCAGTGAAACAAGCCCAGCCGCTGGGACGGCTGGGCGGGAAAGGACGGCACTACAATTGGCCCGGCAAGTCGAGCCGCTTGCCGTTGCGATAAATGTTGAGCGTGATCTTGTCGCCCACCAGGAAGTTTCGGCGGATGTAGCCGAGGAATTCGAGCACGGTCATTTCCAGCGGTTCGTTGTTGATGCCGATGATGACGTCGCCCTTTTGCACACCCATTTTCGCGGCATCCGTACCGACCGTCTTGTCTTGCACGAACGCCAGCCGCTTTTCGGTCAGCCCTAGGGTCTTCTTCTCCTGCGGCGTCAGGTCGGTGCCATAGACCGACAGGGCAGGCAGGATGTCGAGCATGGATGGCCGCCAGGTGACGTTGGTCTTGCGCCAGCCCTCGGCCGCTTCGAGATTGGCGGTCATTTCCTTGCCGCTCTGCTGCCAGACGACCGGGATCGACCCTTTGACCGGGGCGCGGTGCAAGGCATACTGGGCGTCGCCAAAGGAATTGACGGACAACCCGTTGATGCTTTTCACCAGGTCGCCGGGCTTGAGGCCGGCCTTGGCGGCGGGTGAATCCGCCGTCACCGCGCGGACCTTGTTGCCTTGATTATTGTCCAGCGAAAGGCCGACATTTTCCGGCAGCGGATAAATCCAGAGATCGTCCCGTTTGAAGCTGCCCGCCGACTTGGCCTGGGCGCGGCGGTACTCCCAGACCTGATGGCAGTGGATACAGCCATTCTGCTTTTTGGCACCGGGAAGTTGTTCGGCCAGGAGCGGTTTTTTCTGCGTGGCGGCGACCTTGGGCTTTGCCGCGCTGCGATGCGCGTCCAGGGCGCTTTGCATGGCGAAGCGCAAGCCAGGCAGCGTGAGCCGGTCTTCCGCGCTCTTGGCGTCGCGGCCGCCGTAGCGGCCATAGACCTTGTCGTCCGCGTTCAAGAAGAACACGTAGAAGGTCAAATCGTAATCGAAATCAAAAAGATTCAGGTCATAGCCGGTGATCTTGTCCACCCGGCAGAGGATGAAGTCCCCGGCGATGTCCTTGATCTGGTCGAGACGGACAACCTGCCCGTCGAACTCCTTGGCGTCCGTTCAAGGTATTCACCGGAACACGAGCATGATTGGCTTGCCGCTTTGTCGGGCCGCCGTCCTGGCTGCTCCGAGGTCGTTGAACCAACCGGGAGCGGTCTTCTTCGCCTGGCCCCGCGCTTGCTCGGCATCGCCCGCCAGCAGCAGGGCCGCGAGGCCCAGCCCCAGCGCTCCACCCATCGCGCCCCATCTCATGAAAGCATCTCCTTCGAGCGATTTGGC
>JAGVLI010000192.1 GCA_020054355.1 Planctomycetales bacterium
CCTGCGCCCGCACGGCCTGGCTGCCGAGCCAGGCGCCGGCGCCCAGGGCCGTGCCGTGCTGAAGGAAATAACGCCGATTGATTCGCCCTGCCATGAACGCGATCCTCATAGGTCCGATGGAAGCTGAAGCCCTTCTTACCGTAGGCCGCCGGCGAGGGCAATTGGGTGCCTAAATTCGGCACTTCATCCCCTTTATCGTACTATCTGTCGTTGTGGAGGTGCTGCATGAAAAGCCGCCTGGGTTTGCTACTCGTCGCGCTGGTCGGCATCGCGCTGCTGTCGTCGGGAGGCGCGAGGTCCGCCGCCCAGAACGATGCCGAGCCGCTGAACGTCCTGGTCATGCTCATCAAGAAGGACCATCCTTTCCTGAAATACCTGGAAGACAACTATCGCGTGAAGCTGCACTTGGCCATGCCGGAGAAAGACAAGGGCATCCCCGGCGTCGAGGCGGTGGACCAATGCCAGGTGATTCTCCTGTCGCAGCGGCGGCAGGACACGACGCCGGAACAGACGGCGCTGCTCAAGAAAGCCTTGCTGAAGGACCGCAAGGCGCTGGTGGGCATTCGCCAGGCCAGTCATGCGTTCAACGCCTGGCCGGAAATCGACCGGGAAGTGTTCGGGGCGACGTACAAGGGCCATTTCTTCGAGGGCAAGGACCAGCAGACGGTGCAATTCGAGCCGAAGGGCAAGGACCATCCGCTGCTGGCCGGCTTCAAGCCGTTCATGTGCGGCGATTATCCCTACACCTACACCAACCTGGCCCCGGACGTGGAAGTGCTGATGACCGGCGGCCTGCCGGGCAAGATGCAGCCCATCGTCTGGACGCGCGTCACCAAGGAGGGCCAGCGCGTCTTCTACACGCGCTACGACGAGGACGATCTGGTGAAAAGTGAGGAGTGTCGGGTGGTGCTGGCGCGGTCCCTCTTTTGGGCGGCCGGGCGCGACCTCGAGAAGGCGCGGAAAAAGTAGCGGTTCGCTGTGTGGAGCATCAGGGCTATGGGGCCGAACCGCGGTAGGGTCCGCTGTGCGGACCATTAGAGCATTTTGCATTCGGATGTAGCGGAACGGGAGGGCGAGGCTCCCGCCGAGCCGCCACCACCCGCGACTCCACGGCTCGGCGGGAGCCTCGCCCTCCCTCGGTCCTTGCCTGTCGAATAACACTATTACAATTCTAGTGTCAAATCATTTACGCATCGGCGTCTTCGCCCCGTCTGGTTAGTATGAACCCGTCGGCCAACCGGGCCGATCCAGCCAACCCGGCAAGCGGCGATCTCCGGCCTCTTGCCCGCCTGCCTCCAGCCGACAGGAGTTCCGCATGAACCGCTTGCTGCTTTCCTTGCTCTTCGTGTCCTTGCCGCTCGTGCCGGTTCGTGCCGCGGACCCGCCGCTCCGCAACTGCATCGACGAGCAGGTCAAGGCAGCCTGGGCGCGGGAAAAGGTCAAGCCTGCCCCGCTAGCCGACGATGCCGAATTCCTGCGCCGCGTTCACCTCGACATCATCGGCATCATTCCGACTTACGACGAAGCCAAGGCGTTCCTCGACGATCAGAGTCCCGACAAACGCGCCAAGCTGATCGATCGCTTGCTGGAGCATCCGCGCTACGCCCTGCACCAGGCGGATGAGTGGGACCAGGTGCTGTTCGGGCGGAATCCGCCCGGTTACGAGACGCAGCGCCGGCCGACCTTCCAGCGCTGGTTGCAAGAGCAGTTCGCCAAGAACGTCCCCTACGACAAATGGGTGGCCGACATCCTGAAAGCCGAGGGCACGACGGTGGACGACGGCCCGCCCTGGTTCCTGGCGCAGTACGACCGCCAGCCCGAGGACGCCGCCGAGAAGATCACCCAGACGTTCCTGGGCGTGCAGTTGCAGTGCGCCCGCTGCCACGACCATCCGTTCGAGGCGTGGAAGCAGGTCGATTTCTACGGCGTGGCTGCTTTCCTGGCGCGGCTCCAGGTCGTCCAGTTTGACAAGAAGAACAACGAGCTAAAGGCGATGATCGGCGAGCGGAACACCGGCGAGGTGCTGTTCACCGGGCCGGCCGCGCAGCAGACGCCGGGCAAGAAGGGCGAACCGATCAAGCCGAAGTTCCTGCAAGGAGAAGCGCTCGCGGAGCCAGCGCCGCCCAAGGACCTCAAGGAGGAACGCAGCCTGCCGGCGAGCAAGGCGCCAGCGAAACCCTACTTTTCGCGCAAGGACAAGCTGGCGGAGTGGATCACCGCCAAGGACAACCCGTACTTCGCGCGGGCGGTCGCCAACCGCGTCTGGGCGCAGTTCATGGGGCGCGGCCTGGTCCATCCGGTGGACAATATGATCGCCAAGAACCTCACCCATCCGGAACTGCTGACGGCGTGCGCCCAGCAATTGAGTGCCCAGAACTTCGATCTCAAGTGGTACATCCGCGAGCTTTGCAACAGCCAGACCTATCAGCTGTCATCCACGGGTGAGGTCGAGGATGCCCGGCCGACGTGGTTCGAGCGCGCCCGCGTCCGCCCGCTGTCGGCCGAGGAACTGCTGGAATCGTGGCGCCAGGCCACCGGCTACGATGCGGTCGCCGCCAAGGCACCCAAGCCGCCGCAGGGGCGCTTTCACGGCGTCACCTGGGATTACATGGTGCGCTTCTTCGGGCAGCCGAACAACGGCACGGGCAACTTCCAGGGCGGCTTGCAGGAACACCTCTACCTCAACAACGGCGAGGTGTCCCGGTTGATTGCCACCGACAAGGGCAGCCTCCATCAGACCTTGCTGGATGACAAACGGCCGTGGGAAGAGCGCGTCGATCAGCTCTATCTGTCGATCCTCACGCGGCCCGCGAAGCCCGCCGAGAAGAAGAAGTTCGCCGAGTATCTGAGCAGCGGCGACAAACCCGCCGAACGCCTTCGCGAGGCGATCTGGGTGCTGCTGACGTGCAGTGAGTTCCGTTTCAACCACTGAGTTGCCGCCTGCGAAGCCGCAAGCGGAAGGCACAACCGCCGATAGACCTACCGGAGAATTCGCGATGAACCCCCGATGCCGACCCGCCGACCACCTCAGCCGCCGCGCACTGCTGAAGGGCGCTCTGGCAACGACCGCCGGCGGTGTGTTCATGAACTGGGGCGACCTGTTCGGGTCCGCCGCCCACGCCAAGGACGTCGCCAAGGAACAGAAGAGCTGCATCCTCATCTGGCTCAACGGCGGGGCCAGTCAGTTTGAAACCTTCGACATGAAGGTGGGCCGACCCACCGGCGGGCCGTTGCGTCCCATCCAGACCAACGTGGTCGGCGCGCAGATTTGCGAGTTGATGCCGAAAATGGCGCAGCAGATGGACAAGGTCGCCGTCATCCGCTCGATGCGCACCTCGCAGATCGATCATCCAGGCGGCATCCACCTGATGCATACCGGCTATGGGCCGTCGGCCAACGTCCGCTATCCGGAGATCGGCGCGGTCTGCGCCAAGTTCCTGGGGCGCGAGAAGCCCGACCTGCCCAATTTCATCAAGATCTCGTCCAACGGCGACGCCGGCGCGGGCTTCCTTGGCCCGAACTATCAGCCCTTCGGCCTGGATCACGACGGCCGGCTGCCCCAATTCGCGGTGTCGAACCTCGATCCCAAGATCGAGGCCAACCGCAACGAGCTGCGCAACTTCGCGGAGGATTCGTTCGCGCTCGACCGCAAGGTCGAGGTGGCCGGCATGCATCGCGAAGCCTACGAGAGCGTCCGCCGTTTGCAAAAGACGCTCAAGGTCTTCGATATCGAACAGGAGTGGGCGAAGCACCGCGACCTCTACGGCGATACCAAGATCGGCAAGGGCTGCATGCTCGCGCGCCGGCTGGTCGAATCGGGAGTCGCCTTCGTCGAGGTCGGGCAATCGGGCTACGATACGCACGCCGACAACTTCGCCGGCCACAAGGGGCTGGTACCGCCGATGGACCACGCCTGGGCCGGCCTGCTCACCGACCTCCACCAGCGCGGCATGCTCAAGAACACGCTGGTGGTCTGGATGGGGGAAATCGGCCGGACGCCGAGCATCAACAACCGTTCCGGCCGCGATCATTACGTCCGCGCCTGGACCACGGTGCTGGCCGGCGCCCGCATCAAGCCGGGCATCGTCTACGGCGAGACCGACCTGGACGGCAAGGACGTGAAGGACAAGCCGGTCACCGAGGGCGATTTCTTCGCGACCATCTACAAGTCGCTCGGCATCAATCCGAACAAGGAGAACTTCCAGGGCGTCCGGCCCATCCCGCTGGCGCCGTTCGGCTCGAATGTGGTCGAGGATTTGTTGGCGTAGGACCGATCCGGTGAATTTCGTAGGGCGGGTCAAGCGTACTCGCGCTGACCCACCACAGCGCCGCAAACCTCAAGAACTTTTGGTGGGTCTTCGCGAGTACGCTCGACCCACCCTACGATACACTACCGCGCTTGGTTTGATTTTTCCGAGGTGCGACGATGCCTGACCTGAACCCGATGAAGGCCACCCTGCACTGCGAACTGGTGTTCGAGGGCGCCTGGACCACCTCGGTGGCGTTTCTCGGCTCGGGCCGTCGGCTGGCGGCGGGCAACCGTGAAGGCGTGCTGCTCGTCTGGGACCTGCCCGAGCAGCCGACCAAGGAATCCCCTGCCCCGACGCGCAAGCTCGAAGGGCACACCAACGCCATCAACCGCCTGGTCGCGAGCGATGACGGCAAGCTGCTCATCTCCGCCAGCCACGACAAGAGCGTGCGCCTCTGGGACCCGACGGTCGAGCCGGCCGGCTCGGCGGAAGTCATCGTCGATAGCGAGCAGCGCGAGCGCGAAGCCAAGAAGAACCCGAAAGGCGCTGCCCTGTCCAAGCCGGGCGTCAAGATCGCCACGCAGCAGGCTCAGCACGTCTTCACCGGCCATCGCGCCTGGGTGCAGGCGCTGGGAATGAGCCGCGACCAGAAGCGGCTCATCAGCGGCGACGACAGCGGTCTGGTCTGCGTCTGGGACCTGGCGACGCGCCAGCAGCTCGCGAAGTGGACCGGCTCCCCGGCCAACTGGATCACTTCCGCCTGCCTGAGCGCCGACGGCCAGACTGCCTTCGTCGCCGAGTTTTGCAGCCCGCGCGGCAGCTTCGATCGGCCGCCCGCGCAAGTCCGGCTCTTCGAGGCGGCGACCGGCAAGGAGACGCTCGATTTCCTCAAAGTCCTCTATCCCAACGTGAAGGTGCGCGACAGCTCCTACGGCTATGCCACCACCTGGGGCCAATTCGTGGCCCAGGGCCTGGTCGCGGCCGAGTTCTCGCCCGACGGCAAGCTGCTGGCCCTCGCCCAGGGCGGCGAGACCGGCACCGGCAAGGTCCACCTCATGGAAGTGGCTACCGGCAAGCTGCTCCGCAGCGTCTCGGGCCACCAGTCCGGCGCTTGCGACGCGATCTTTTCCGCCGACGGCAAGTACGTACTCTCGGTCGGACGCGATACCACTCTGCGCATTTGCCAAGTCGCGGACGGCAAGGAAGTCGCCCAACTCGGCAAGCCGCGCGGCGGTCAGTTCAAGGACTGGTTCCACGCGGTGGCCCTGTCGCCCGATCAGCAATGGCTGGCCGCGGCCGACATTTCGGGCCGGGTCTACGTCTGGAGCATGGGGTAAGATTTGGCCAGCGCGGTCAGCGAGGATCGGGCTGCCGGCGTGAGACGAGATAAAGTCCGCCACGCGCGGCAATTGCAAGTAAATGAGAGCGGAGGGGAAGGGATTTGAACCCTTGAACGCCTTGCGGCGTCTCCGGTTTTCGAGTCCAGCCTTTCGTTCATTCGCTTTGAAGTCAGGCGAAAGGTAGCTGCTTCCGGCCTGATTCCTGTTCGCACTCATCTCTCACTAACTTCAAACTCGGATTCCAACCAGCAGCGATGTGTCAGCTGCCGTGTCGCCCTCGGCCCTTCCTCCTTGGCACTTTTGACAGTTTGGCGGACAATCACACCGACAACCAACGCAGCCGACAACCAAGGACAACGTTGCCATGTTGTCCGCCGAAGACCGCAGGCACCTGGCGACCTTGTGCCCGAAGATGGAACTGGTCGAGGATCGCGTGCGAGGTGTCCGCAAGGAATTTTCGACGGGCCTGTACTGGGGGGGCGAAGGCGGCACCTCGAAGAGCTGCACGGTGCTGCCTTTTCTCTCTGGGCGCCAAGAAGGCACTATGTCTCACGCAATGGTTCCTGTGAAACCTGGCCAGGTGCGGGATGTCAACCACACCATGCGCCTCAGCCGGGCCTTCGCCGCGAGCGGCTTCTTTCGGGACGCCGGCGATGCCGCCCAGGTCCTCGTCAAAGTCGTGGCCGGCCGGTAACTGGGCTTCAGCCCCGTGGCCAGCATGACCGGCATTTACGTGTTCGAGGGCCGCATCACGCTCAGCGCCAACCTGATCGCCGCCGCCAGCCGAGGCGCTGATGTCGAAGATCGCCCAGGTCAAGCGCAAGAAGAAGGAGGAGCAGACCGCCAAGAAGCACACCGATCAAAGACTCGGAGCCGTTGTCACCCGACCGCTGCCCATATTACTCCGGGCACCGTTGCTTCCTCAAATTCGAGGTCCCTGTTCCAGCAAGCGCCTCGCGTCCGTTGGCCCCAGGACAAGGTTGCCGTCGCGGGTGAGGGCCTGCTTGGCAACCGTGGACCGACGGATCGAGCCGATTCCTCCGATTCATCGTTTCGCGCGGGGCGTCCCGGCGCTTGACTCATCGCGGGGCCACATGGGACGATCATGGGTGCTGCGGCCAGCAAAAAACCACGCGATTGAAGGCCCTGGGGCAGCGGCGATGTCCTACCAACTGACGATCCACGAAAAGCCCGGCTACCTGCATTTCCAGGTGACGGGTGAAAACAGTCCACAAAGCGTGCGCGGCTATCTGGCGGAGGTGTCCGCTGCCTGTGCGCAACGCCAGTGCGGGACGGTGTTGATCGAGGAGAATCTGCAGGGCACTGGCCTGAGCCTGGTGCAAATCTTCGAGATCGTCGCCACGGGAACCGAGCAGCCCTTGCCGCATATCCGGCGGATCGCCTACGTGGATATCAACAGCCAGCATTCGCCGTCGAACATGAAATTCGCCGAGACGGTGGCGGTGAATCGCGGGCTGGCGCTTCGGCTGTTCGCCGAGGTGGCAGATGCCGAGGACTGGCTGCGTAGCGTAGCGACTCAGACCGAGTAGCCCAATACTGCCCAATCTGATAACTCTCGCGAATACGCCCTTTCTCGATTCTCGGCTGAGGTGAGAGGGAAACGCACGCCATGACCATCCGTATGAGTCAACTTTTCGTGTATACGCAGTCGCCTCCGACTTCACTGCGCCACTTCGTCAAGTTCTGGGCCGAACGGTATTTCTACGGGGACGAAGATCTATACACGCAGAACATAAATGGCCCGCACACGGCTGAGGGCTTGGCCGACTTGTTCAAATGGAAGATCGGCAACAAGCTGTTCTCCAGCAGTCTGGCGCTGGTGAAGAGGTCCTTCATCGACCGCAGTGCCGAAGCGGAAGAGTTGGTGAGGAAACTCGCTGCCAGTGAGTCACGCGAGATTGCTCGGCGATTTCTCGACGACTTCAAAGTCGGCGGCGCGATCTGGCGCATCTTTTGGTTGCACTGCTGGGATACGCGCTTCCCGATTTATGACCAGCATGTTCACCGGGCGATGATGTTCATCAAGAATAAGGGTCAACTGGAGGAACTTGGCAAGTTCAAGAACGAGAAGAAAATACAGCTCTACATCGAATGTTACTTGCCCTTTTTCAAGGAATTTGAAGGCATGGATGGCCGCGAAATCGACAAAGCGCTCTGGCAGTTTGGGAAATCTCTCAAGGACCAAAGTCTGCCGCGTTTGCGGTCCTAACTTTCAGTTCGCTGAATGCCGCGCCCTTCTTTACGCCGAAGGCGTTATAGACCACAGCCCAGGGTTGCCGGTACTCCGGCTACCCTGGGTTATTGGCCGACAAATGGGTTTCTACCCCGAAGGGGTTACATAAACTTGGCAACATACGTTTATGCAACCCCTTCGGGGTAGATGACGAATCGATTCTCCCTAACCCAGGGTAGCCGGAGTACCGGCAACCCTGGGCTGTGGTCTATGACGCC
>JAGVLI010000790.1 GCA_020054355.1 Planctomycetales bacterium
ATCACCACTCAATGCCAGTAAAGGCAGGCCCGCTTCCCAGTTGCCCTTCGTCAGGCACAGGTATCTGCCCATGACCAGGTTGGCCTGGGGATCATCGGGTTTCTTGGCAAGCGTGGCGGCCGCGACCTTCGAGGCTTCATATTCCTTCCGAAGTAGCTCGACCTGGTTGCCGCGCGCCTGCACGGACGTGACCAGCGGGACGCTCTTGGTCTTCTGGGCGGCAGCGTCGGCGATCTTGACCAGGCGGGCCGCCGAGTTGTAATCGTCGCCGGCCTGGGCTTCGTTCACCACGCCCAGGATGACATCGACCAATGCCTTGTTGCCCGGCACCGTCATCGTGGCCCCGGCGACCTTCTCCAGTGCTATGGCTTTCAGTTCGAGAGCGGCGACGGTGTACTCCTTGGCCATTTCGTCAATAATCTTCAAAGCTATCCCAGGATCGGCAGCTTGTGCAGCCAGGTCGCGGGCCTCCCGGAAGAGGACGAACCGGGCTGCCTGGTCGTCCTTGGTTTCCCTGGCCTGTTCAAGCAACTTCGACGCCAGCGTGAGCATGTCGGCTGGCGCTTTCCTGGCGTAGTCGTCCTTGAACAGTTTGCGGATCAGCTTCTCGGCGCTGGACTGGGCAGCCTCATCGGGCACGGGCGTGCGCTTGTCTCTGGGTGGTTCAACCTTGGGTTGTTCCTTGGGCAGTTCCTTCGGTTCGACTTTCGGCTCGATCTTGGGCAGTTCTTTCGGTTCGGCTTTTGGCTCGACCTTCGATTTCGGTTCCTGTTTCGTCTCAGGCGGGACGGCCTTCGTTTCTGGTGATGGCTTGCTTGGAGTGGCCTGCTTGGTCGGGTCGGCCTGGACCACGGCAGTCCCGTCAGTGGGCGTATCTCGCCCTGGCCGAAAGAATGGACCCATCACCGCCGCCGCTGCCCCCAATCCAGCCAGGAGCAAAACCGCGATGGCAAACGGCAGCAGCCGCGCGCGTTTCTTTTCCCGCCGCTGTGGTATTCGTAGCCCTTTCCCACCTGTCAAGGCGGCAGTGACTTCACCTGGAGTCTGGAAACGGTCTTCTGGCTTTTTCGCCATCATCTTCTTGACGACGGCAACGACGTTGGCAGGCACATCAGGCCGCAGCTTTTCCAGCGGTTCAGGCTCGTGCAACTGATGCTTCAAGAGCTTCTCGGCCAGGCTGCCGCCAGGAAATGGCACCTGGCCCGTCAGTACGAAGTACAGAGTCGCCCCGAGGCTGTAGATGTCGGCGCGAATATCGACCGTATGGGCGCTGATGGCTTGTTCGGGGCTGATGTAGTCGGCGGTGCCCAGCACGGAACCATCCTGGGTCAAGGTGCGGTCATCGGCAGGGTCGATGGAGCGGGCCAGCCCCAAGTCGAGAATCTTGACCACGCCATCCTTGCTCAGCAGCAGGTTGCTCGGTTTGACGTCGCGGTGAACGAAGCCTTGCTGGAAGGCGTGTTGCAGGCCCAGCGCCGCCTGGCCGATGTAGCTGCACGCCTTGTCCACGGGGAGTGGCCCGCTCTGGCGCACCGTCTTGCCCAGGTCGCTCCCCTCGACCAGTTCCATGACCAGCATGAGCCTGCCCGTCACTTCGTCGGCATCGAGAGCGCGGACGATGTTCGGGTGGTTCAGTTGGGCCACCACCCGCACCTCACGCTGGAAGCGCTCCAGCGCCTTGCCCTTTTGGAGCCGCTCCTTCTGGATGACCTTCAGGGCGACGATGCGATCCATCGTCAGCTGCTTGGCCTTGAAGACCTGGCCCATGCCGCCTTCGCCCAGGCGGTCGAGCAAGACATAAGCGCCCAGGACCAGTGCCTGTCCCTTGCCTTGGAGCAGGTGGTTTGCCTGAAATGTCGTCAGCCAGCCGCGCTTCACCAGGTCGGTCGCCAGGCTCTTGGCATCGGGGAAGTTCGCCTTGGCGATCTGGTTGAGCTGCACTGGACTCAGGAGCCGAAGCTGACGAAGGCTCTCGACGAAAGTGGCAACAGGACTGGCTTGCGTGTTCATGGGACGATTCCTTGAAGCTTGTCATTCGTGCGGGCCTGTGCTTGCTTCTTCTCATTGCGGAGTTTTTCGCCAGACAGTGACAAGAATCTGGAAAGACTGTCGGAGTCGAGCGTCGGTGTGGTCCATCCACGGCGTAACGCCGGAGCTACCTCCGAAGCAGGGGGAAAACCAAGTTGATTCTAACCCGCCAGGTCGTTCGCGTTAAGCCGCAAGCGGCGAATCATTTGTGATCGTCGGACAATTCGTCTTCTTCGTCCTCGTCATCGTCTTCCAACTCGGCGTCGAACTCATCGTCGTCGTCCTCATCCTCATCGTCTTCCCCGTCCTCGTCTTCCAGGAAATCGGGCGGGGCCAGACGATCCAGCACCTCGGAAAACTCTTCGGGCGGCTGGATGGTGACGTTGCTGCCTTCGATGTCGATGACGAACGGCAGCCAGATGCCGTCGCGCAGCCAGAAGACTTGCTGGCTGATGGGGTACGGCAGCGTCTTGTACTGCTTGTCCACCAGGATTTTCAGGAAGTGGACGAAGGCCAACGCCTCGCCGACGACCGGCAGCACCAGCAGCTGATCGCGGCTGGGCATGGCGACAAAGTAGCCGTCGTCCTTGCCTTCCGGCAGCAAGCCGTCGAGCAATAGGGCGCGAGACGAATCGTAGGCATCACCGACGGCGCAGGCCAGCAGTCCCGAATCGGCATGGACCGGCTGAAAGGCCTCCGCAGGCGTCCGCTGCTTCAGGTTCTCCAGGGCGATACGCAGCCAATGTTCGCCCGACTGGCCGGAGTCGGCCACCAGCTGGCGGGCGACATAGATCATGCGCTGCGGAAAGTCGATCACCAGGTTAACCACGAGCGGCGTGTTTTCAATGGGCTGCGACCACAGCTCGGCTTCGTGAGCGCGGCGCGAGAAGGGCGGGCCGACGCGGATCAGCAGCTTGTCGGCCACGGACTTCAGGTCGGTCGGCAGTTCCTGGTCCTGGTCGGCGACCACAGCGGACGTGAGGAACTCGACGACCAACTCTTGCCAGTCGGCGCGGGGGGTGCGCCGCGCCCGGCGAAAGAGGTTCTCCAGGCCGACGACATGCTCCTTGCCCGCGGCGTCCTTGCATTCGACGGCATCGCCCATCCAGCGGCTCACGGACCAATTCAGTCCGGCGACGGCAGCGCGGAAGGCCACCAGGAAAGTGCCCGGATAGCGCGGCGGGCCCGAGCCGTGGCCAGGATTGGTGCGCGAACTGAGCGACATGCGTTTTTCGTTTCCCCCAGGCGCGTCCAGGCTGAATACATCCGGGCCAGCCCAGTCGCCGGCTGCCAGAATGTTGTAGTGATCCGTCTGGAACTGGCTGCGGCGGCTCACACTCCAGCCAGGCTGGCGGCACTCCGGTCATTGTCGCAAACGCTCCTGCGATGACGCAAGAGCAGCCGGCAGTGCTCAGTCGATTTGGCTCAGAGAGCCAATTCATTGGAAAACTTGCCTCACTTTGCCAAGTGATTTGGCTTGGCTCAGTGGGGCAGGTCGTCCGCCGCCTGGACCCAGACCGGCGACTGCTTGGACCGAGCAGTCAACTGCGTCGCTTCGTCTTCTCGTCCGAGGCGGAGCAATACGTCGGCACATTCCTGGCAGCAGCGGGCGCGACGTGCGTGTTCCGGGGCCAGCAGCGGTTCCCAGACCGTCCAGCAGCGCTGATACAGCTCGGCGGCTTCGGTCAGTTTTCCCTCGGCGGCGCGCAGCCGGGCCTGCGTCAGCCAGCCGTCCGCCAGCGCGGGGTGCTGGGCCGGAAAGGCAGCTTCGGCCTTTTGCAGGAACAGTTGACAAAGTTCTTCGGCGGCTTCCAGATTCCCGGATTGTCGGGCGACCTCCGACAGGGTGTGGAAGTGGCGAGCCGCTTCTTGTTTGCCGCCGGCGCTGTCCTGATCCAGCTCGGCCAGTGATTGGCGCAGGAGCGGCTCGGCTTCGCTCCAGCGGCCCTGTTCCAGGCGCAGTTCGGCGAGATTGTGCCGGCAGGCGCAGCGCGTCATCCGGTCGTCCGGACGCCGGCTGACTTCCAGCTGCCGCAGCGCCTGGCCGTAGAGTTCTTCCGCTTCCGCGAGCCGGCCTTGCCCCTGCAAACACTTCCCCAGATTGCAGCGCGACACGGCGGTGTGGCCATGCGCGGTCCCGAATTTCGCGATCATCAGGTCGAGCGCTGCGGCGCAGACCGGCTCCGCCTCCGCGTACCGGCCTTGCAGGATGTAGACCACACCCAGGTTGTGCCGCGCATAGATGCGGAATCGATGCGTCGGCTTGAAGGCTTCCCGCAGGTGCCGCAGGGCCTGGAGATAGATCAACTCGGACTCGCCGTAGCGGCCGAGCTGCCGGTGCAGCTCGGCCAGGTGAAACAGCACCTGCCCGAGGTTCTGATCGATTGCCCGACCCGTGCGCTCCGCCAGGGCGAGGGCGCGGCGCAGGTCCCGGTCGGCTGCGTCGTAGTCACCCCGCGCCATGGCCCGTTGCGCTGCAAGCACGGGAAAGACGAGCCGGAAGCCGTTGCGGGATTCGGGCATCGCGACCAGCAGGATGATGAACACCAGCAGCACGAGTCCCAGGGCCGGCAGAAGAGACGGGAAGCCGCCGCCAATCAGGGGTTCCCAGAAGACGAGGATGCCGATCAGCACCACGATCGGCAGGAGCAGCCAGATCGTCGAGGCATTCATTGCGAAAATGCGGTCGGTTTCGGGGTGAGGAACGTGAGATACCAGCAATGCGTTGTATGGTAACATTACTGGCTCGTGCCGACCAGAAACTCCGGAGGACCCCATGTCGACGCGCTTTGCCAGCTGGCCACGTGGCCTGGTGCTGCTGCTGGCAGCCGGCAGCGCGGCGGCGCTTGCATTCGGTCTGTACGCCGCGCGCGGCGAGCGCACCACGATCGATGCCGCAGTCCCCACGGTGAACGCGGAATTGGAGAACGTAGACCTGAAATACTATCGAGAGGTGGTGACGCGGGTCCACGATGGCGAAAACTACTACGACGTGGCCAACCAGCGCTTACGTGACTTCAGATTTCGCGTCGGTTCGATCTTTAACTGGCGGCTGCCGACCTACGCTTATGTGCTGGGGGCGCTGCCGTCGGTGGGCTGGGCGCAGGGCGTACTCTCGCTGATCGGGCTGGCAGGGCTGCTGCTCGCCGTCGCCGCGGACAATCGCGATGTCAGCTTCCTGGCAGCCGGCGGCACGTTCCTCTTACAGTTCGGGGTCTTCTTCTGGTGCATCAAGGACGATTGCTATCTCGCCCAAGAAGTCTGGGCGGCGATGCTGATTCTGCTGTCGGTCGGGGCCGCCGCCTTCCAGTGGCGGGTACTGGCCGTCGGCGCGGGCTTGGCGGCGCTGTGCTTCCGCGAGCTGGTGCTGCCCTACTGCCTGGTGGCGGCGGGCGTCGCCTGGTGGTATGGTCGTCGCAAGGAAGCCGCCGCCTGGCTGGTTGGCGTCGGTCTTTTCTTCGTCTACCTGGGCTGGCATGCCGGCCAGGTCACGACGCGGCTGACCCCCGCGGATCGCGCCGATTCGCGTGGAGTCTCCGAATGGATCACCTTCGGCGGGCTGACGTTCGACATCCTGACCGCGCGCATGAACCTGTTCGTGCTCGACGCCCCAGGCTGGCTCGTCTTTCTCTATCTGGCGACGGCCCTGATCGGCCTGCTCGGCTGGCGCGGCGAACAGGGCGCGCTGGTCGCGCTGACCACGATCGTTTACCTGGCGGCTTTTGCCGTGGTGGGCATGCCGATGAACGTGAACTGGGGGCTGATGTACGCGCCGTTGCTGCCCTTCGGGGTGGTGCGCGCGCCAGGGACCATCCTGGATTTAGCTAACGCCGTGCGGGGGCGTCGTTCGTCGAACGCGATGGTGGAAACCACCGTCGAGCAGCTAGAATAAAGGCAGTTTCGCCAGAAAGGAGCATGTCCATGAGCGACGAACTGCTGAGCATGGACGAAATCAAAGCACGTTACACGGACGAATGGGTGCTGATCGACGACTTTGAGAGCGATCCGGTCACGCTGGAAGTGCTGCGAGGCAAGGTTGTCTATCACAGCAAGGAGCGGGACGAAGCCTATCGTCGGCTTGGGGAATTGCCTTCGCCAAAACGAATTGCCGTCTATTTCACAGGTTTACTCCGTAAGGATATGGTGTTCGTCCTATGAGCGTCTTGTTCGATCCGAACGACGAGCTAGTCATCATTCCGGTGGAAGCGATAGGGCCTAAAGACACCTATGTACTGCGCCTGGCACTGGATACTGGCGCCACGGGCACCGTAATAAATGCCAGTCTGCTCACGTCACTTGGCTACGACCTGACGCAGGCGCCGGAACAATTGCAGATGACGACAGGAAGCGCTGTCTCGCTGGTGCCACGTTTACCGGTCCAGAAGTTGAGCGCGCTCGGGCAGGAGCGGATTGATTTTCAAGTTGTAGCCCATACCTTGCCGGTCAGCGCGGCGATCGATGGCCTGCTCGGCCTGGATTTTCTGCGAGGGCATACGCTCACCCTCGACTTCGCGAATGGTCTGATCACCTTGGTTTGATAAGGACTCTCCATGCTCGTCGTCATGCAGCGCGACGCCACTCCGTCGCAGATCGAGGATGTCCTGGCCGCCATCCGCCAGATGAACCTGACGCCGCATCCGCTGCCGGGCGCCACCCGCACGGCCATCGGCATCACCGGCAATATCGGGGCCGTCGATCCGCGCACGCTGGAAGTGCTGCCCGGCGTCATGGAGTTGATCCGCGTCACCAAGCCGTACAAGCTCGCCAGCCGGGAGATGCACCGCGAGGATACCGTCGTCAAGACGCCGCAAACGGTCGTCGGTCCCGGCACTTGCACGATCATCGCCGGTCCTTGCTCGGTCGAAAATGAAGCAATGATCCAGAAGACCGCCGAGTTCCTCGTGGAGAACGGCGTCAAGCTGATGCGGGCGGGCGCCTACAAGCCGCGCACCAGTCCCTATGCGTTTCAGGGCATGGGCCGGGAAGGGCTGGACATCCTGGCGAGAGTCCGCAAACGCACCGGCATCGGCATCGTCACCGAACTGATGGACACGGACAACGCCGACGCCGTCGAGGAAGCAGCCGACATCATCCAGATCGGCACCCGCAATATGCAGAACTTCAGTCTGCTGAAGCGTGTTGCCCAGGCGCGCAAGCCCGTGCTGCTGAAACGCGGGCTGTCGGCCACGCTGGAAGAATGGCTGATGGCGGCGGAATATGTCATGGCCGGTGGCAACTACAACGTGATCCTGTGCGAGCGCGGCGTGCGCACCTTTTCCGACCATAGCCGGAACACCCTGGACCTGTCCGTGATCCCGCCGGCCAAGACGCTGTCGCACTTGCCGATCGTGGTCGATCCGAGCCACGGCACCGGCAAGCGCGACTATGTGCCGGCCATGAGCCTGGCCTCGCTGGCGGGCGGGGCGGACGGCTTGCTCATCGAAGTCCATCCCGATCCGGACCACGCGATGTCGGATGGGGCGCAATCTTTGACTTTTCCCGCCTTCGTCAAGCTGCTGGAATCTTTGCGGAAACTGGCGGTGCCGTTGGGCCGAACCATCGTCTAGCTTGCCGCGATCGTGGAGAAGAGCATGCGCGCTACCCGCTCGATCCGCCTCTTGATGCTCCTCGCCGTCTGGCTGCCGCTGGCCCAGGACTCGGCGTTTCCCCAGGCAGCGAAGGACACGATACCGCAGGCCAAGCTCGTCGGCGAATCACAGCGCACCGCCAGCCGGCTGGCCAGCTCCCAACGGAAAATCGAGCAAGGGCAATGGGCGGAAGCCATCGAAGAACTGCAAGCCGTGCTCGATGAAGCCGGCGACGACCTGGTGCCGCTCGACGCGGACCAGTCGGGGCACTGGGTAGCCGCCCGTCGCCAATGTCATGCTCGCTTCGCCGCCTTGCCACCCGCAGCGCTGAAACAATATCGGGCACGAGTTGATATACCGGCGAAAAAGCTGCTCGACAAAGCCGAACCGGCGCGGGACATGGCGTTGCTCAAGCGCATCGTCGAGGACTATTTCGCCAGCCGGCCGGCCGAACGCGCCCTCGACCTCCTCGGCGACCTGGCATTCGAGCGCGGCGACTTTCATGAAGCCGAGTGCTGGTGGCGCCACCTGACTAGGCCGCTGGTTGCGAAGCCGCAAGCGGCGCAGCTATCGTATCCCGACCCGCAACTCGATCCGGCGCTGGTGCGCGCCAAGCTGATCCTGGCGATGTTGTTTCGCGGCGATCGACAACTGGCGGCGGATGAAACCAAGTCGTTCCGCGCGTCGTATCCCAAGAGCGAAGGTCAATTAGCCGGCAGCAAGGGCAACTACGCCGAAATCCTTGAAAAGCTGATCGAACAGAAAGACTTGGCACCACCGCCCGGCGATGACACGGCTTGGCCGACCTTTGCCGGCGATGCTTCACGCAGCCATACGCTCCCCCGGATGCCCCGCGTCCGCTGGCTGGAAGAACCCTGGCGCGTGCGGCTCGACGGCAAGCCCGTCGATGCCAAGGCCGAGGAGCCGCCGCCCGTCAACTACCGCAATGCCAGCGCGGCTGCCCGCGCCCTGGCGTATTATCCCGTCATCGTCGGCAACCGGGTCATCGTGGCCGATGCGCGCTTTGTTTCGGTTCACGATCTGAACACGGGCCGGCGGCTGTTCCGTTACGACTTGCTGGCCAATGCCGGTCCGCGTATCGAGCCGGAAGTCCCCGTGAAGCACGACGAACGCTATAGCCTGACGGTCGCCGAAGGGCGCATCTTCGCCCGCCTGGGGCTGGCCGAATTCGGCTTTCCCAAGGAAGGAGAGGCGGCCCAGGCCAGCCATCTGGTTTGTCTGGATCTGCCCGTGGGCGACCAGGGCGAGTTGACGCGGCGCTGGCAAGTTACTCCGCGTGCCGAAGGCAAGGACCTGGCTTGTTTTGAAGGCTCGCCCGTCGTCCAGTCCGGCCGGGTCTGGATCGCGCAGACACGCTTCAATCGCAACGTGGCAGCCACTGCCCTCGAATGCTACGACGCCAACACCGGGACGCGGCGCTGGCAGCAGGAAGTCTGCGAAGCCGCCGAGTTGACCCCCGGAGGCGAGCCGCGCTATCGGGCGCACCTGCTGACGCTGGCTGGCCCGAATGTGATCTACTGTTCGCACTCCGGCGCGATCGTCGCCGTGGATGCCGTCACCGGCAAGCGCTCCTGGTCGGTTCGTTATCCGCGGCGCGGGCCAAAGCCCACCGACGGCCAGCCCTCGCCGCGCGATCTGGCGCCGGCAGTCTACGCCGATGGGCGCGTCTATGTCGCTCCGGGGGATTTTGACCGCATCCTCTGTCTCGACGTGCTCACCGGCCGCACGCTCTGGGAAAGCAAGCCGACGGAAGTGGTCCATCTGCTGGGTGTGGCGCGCGGCAAGCTGATCTACACGACCGGCAACCAGCCGCGCGGCATCCGCGCCTTGGACGCCGCCACCGGCGACG
>JAGVLI010000321.1 GCA_020054355.1 Planctomycetales bacterium
GCCGTCGCGCTGCCCGTCGCGCGAGGTGCGCGTCAGCTCCAGGCTGCGGCGCGTGACTTCATCGAGAAAGAGAAACTGCTCGGCCCGGAAATGCTGTAAGCGTCCCAGGTGAGTCAGTCCGGCTTTCAGGGTTTCTTGCAAGTAGAGCAGCAGGGCGCCGGCCGCGACCAGGCAGGGTTGCCGATCGTCGAAGCCGAAGCCATTGCAAGTGACGACGCCGAAATGCCGATGGATCGCCGTCAAAGCAGTCTGGGGATCGAACGTCCAATCGGGACGGGCGGCGACCGTCAGCGTGGGATTGACTGACTTCAGCAGTTCCAGCACGCCATCGGCTTGGTTTTCCGGCAGCACGCATTCGGAAGGGCAGAGTCGGCCCAGTTCATCGGCCAATCGATCCGCGCGAAAGTCTGCGGCGGCGAAGTGGCCTAGCGACAGCTCCACCCAGGCGGCGCCGACGGTCGGGCCTTGCCGCCAGAGCGCGAGCAGATGGTTCGCCTGTTTCGGATCGAGGAGGTCGTCCTCGGTGACGGTGCCCGGCGTGACGACGCGCGTCACGTCCCGCTTCACCAGTCCCTTGGCCAACGCGGGGTCTTCGACTTGATCGCAAATCGCCACCCGGTAGCCGGCTTGCAGCAATTCGCGCAGCTTGGGCTCGAGCTGGTGATGCGGAAAGCCCGCCATCGGGATGCCGTCGCGGCTGGTCAGCGTGAGACCGAGGACGCGATGGCCCTGCTCGGCGTCGTCCTCGAAGAGTTCGTAGAAATCGCCCAGGTGAAACAGCAGCAACATGCCGGGGTGGCGCTGCTTGGCCTCCCGGTATTGCTGCATCATCGGCGTGGTCATGGCAGCAGTGTGCAGTGAATAGTGGGCAGTGGGCAGTGGGCAGTGGGCAGTGGGTGGTGGTTGGAGCATCTGGGTCAATTCGAGCACGGGTCAGTCGTGGACGTTGCCGGTCCTGCGACTGCTGTCCACTGCCCACTTTTCACTGTCCACTGTCCACTACCCGGTGCGGCCATTGCGATGCTTGCACATGGTGACGGAGTTGCCGCTGTCGTTGAAGGAAACCTCGCTCATGAAATGCCGCATCAGCATGACGCCTCGGCCACAGGGCCGTTCGAGGTTCTCCTCGGCGGTGGGGTCGGGCAAGGCGTTCGGATTGAAGCCGCCGCCCTCGTCCTCGATGTGCACGGTGAACAGGTCGGCGTGGACCTGATAGGTGATCCGCACCTGCTTGCCTCGCTCCATGCGGTTGCCGTGCTTGATGGCGTTGATGAGCGCTTCCTCGAGCGCCAGGCGGATGCCGAAGATGTCGTTTTCGCAGAATTGATGGGCCTTGAGGATGGTTTCGATTTCTTCCTGCACCCGGCGGGCCTCGCTGGGGTCGCTGGGGATCAGAATGTGGCACGGGCGCCTCTGATCCATCATGGGCTGCGATTCCTTCTCAACCTGGATGGCCATGGATGTTCATCCTGAAGATCGGTTGGCAACAGGCGGACGCGCGGGCGACAATCCGGGAGAGACAGCCGTCGTTCGTTGTGCAGGCTCCAGGGCGGGAACCCTCCTCACTTTACTATAGCTCACGCGGGCAACCAAAAAGCACTTCCGGGGCGATGCAGCGCCGGGAAGCGGCTTCGGCCTGGAGGCCGTTCAGAATGCCTGCAAGGCGGCCTGCTCTTCCTTGTGGATGTTGAAGAGCTTGTTGAGCTTGGTGATCTCGAACACCTCGTAAATCTGCGGATCGATGTTGCAGAGAATCAGGCGCCCACCGGCGGCTTGCAACTTCTTGTTCAGGGTGATGAGCTTGCCCAGCGCGGCGCTGGAAAGGTATTCGACGTTGCCGAAGTTCAGGAGGATCTTCTTCCGCCCGGACTCATCGACGAGGCTGAAGAGTTGCTCGCCGATCAGTTGAATGTTCTGCTCGTCGAGGATCTTGCGGTCGGTGAAATTCACCACGGTAACGTCGCCGACGTCTTCCACTTCCAGGCGCTTACGGCGCGGCTGCGACGTCATGGATTGCACTCCCTTTCCATCCCCGGTCCCGGCTGGAGCGACTCGTTGGATGGTGCTGAATGGCGGACTAGGTTCGGGGTATTGTTAAGTATTGAATTTAGACTGCGCACCCCGGTTGTCAAGGATTTTCCCTGCAATTCGAGGGTCGCCGGCGGTGTTTCGCGGCCAGCGAGCGCTCCGCGAAATTCCGGGAACTGCTTGACAAGTCGATGCCGCGATGTACCATACCCCCGAACCGATCGAGGGGCAGAGGCAGGATCGACCGTCCCGAAGCAGGGAACCGCAGCACAGGAAGGCTCGGGAATCATCCGGAACCGCTGGCAGTGCGTCAGCCCCTTGCACTTTCCTGGGCCTCCGCAGTCTCACGAACGATTGTCGGAGGTTTCTTCGTTCCTGGAGAGTTCGCCCACTGGTCATAATCGCAGGGCGGCCTGCCCGACCGGGCAGGTCCAGCAACTCTCCACCCTGCGACCGACGAACTTGTTCACCGTTTGTCCGATTGGATTCCGCGCGCTCAGCTTGCATCCAGGCCGCCAACCGGGCGTCCCCTGGTGCGTCAACCACAGGAGGGTAGCGACAATGGATGGAAAACAACTGGTGGTACAGCGGGCCCGCGAGTTCTTCGCCGACCGCCTGGACGACATACTGCACGTCGTCCGGCAGGACCGGCAGGAATTGCGCGGTTGGGAGGAACCGGCCCACTTACGCGCCGTGGTGCGGCGCACCATGCAGGAAGGCGCGTCCGGCGAGGTGGAAGCAACCGAAACCGCGGTGAAGGTCGCCGAGTTCGGCCGATCCGCCGGCGAACCCGATCGCGGCCAGCAGCGCGAGGCGCTCGGCCAGCTGCTCGAAAACGGCGCTGCGGCTTTGGAGCGGATCATCGCCTCGCCGGCCGCCGACCTGACGCCGCTGGAAGTCGTGGGGCTGGAATGCGTGCTGCTGTTCTATGCCCGTCCCAGCTTGCTCGTCAGCCAGGGCCGGTTGGCGGCCGTGCCGTCCTTCTGGAACCTCCTCGAAGACCAGCGCGAAGACATCGAACTGGTGCAGAGCGGCGTCGGCCGCCTCGAAATGTACGGCCATCCCGATCTCGACTGGGCGGGCACTGGCTTCCTGGTCGGCGAAACCGCGCTGCTGACCACCCGCCGGACCGCCGAGTCCTTCATCGAACAGCGCGGCGAGCAATGGCAGTTTCGCCCCAGCATCACCGCCTGGATGAATTATCGCTCGCAGTACCAGCAGGTGGCCACGGCCGGCTACCAGGTGCGCGGCGTCATCGGCGTTCACGATCGCTACGACCTGGCGCTCCTGGAAGTCGAACCACCGCAGCCCAGCGCGGGCGCGCCGATGCCGTTGGCCCTGGCTTCCGAGGCTCCCCGCAACCTGGAGGGCCGTCCGGTCTACCTGATCGGTTATCCGGTGCGGGATGCCCGGCGCAGCGAGCCGGAGAAGCTCGCCCGCATTTTCCGCGACGTGTATAACGTCAAGCGCGTGCAGCCGGGCGTGTTGCGCGGCGCTTTCCAGTTCCGCGACGTGCAGTTGCTGCAACACGACTGCGCCATGCTGGGCCAGTCGGCCGGCGGCGCGCTGCTCGACCTGGAAACCCATCAGGTGCTGGGCATCCAGCTTTCCGGCCGCTATCTCGAACCGAGCACGGCGATTCCGCTGTGGGTGCTGCGCGACGATCCGCTCATGCGCCGCGCGGGCGTTGCCTTCGCGGAGGCGTCGAGCGAGCAAATGACGCAGCTGACCAATCAGCTGGAACGATTGTCGCGCAGCCGCTACTGGTCGGAGCTGCAATCGACCATTAATGGCTATTACCGGCGGGCCTTCGGTCCCGGCAATCCGGATAACTCGAATCGCTAGTGCGGTATCGAGAAACCGCTTTTCCGTGGGTCACGATTCCAATCGTGACAGGCCGTGGAGCTTGTCACGATTGGAATCGTGACCCACGGCAAACAGGTCTGCCCGTGGGTCACGATTCCAATCGTGACAGGCCGTGGAGCTTGTCACGATTGGAATCGTGACCCACGGGCAAACGGTGCCCGGAAGCAGCACCAGACGAGTGAAAAAACCCGAAGCGCCAGCGGAGGATGCGGATGGAGCCGCGCTGGCGCTTCGGGTTTTCTTTTTTTTCCGGGATGTCCAACTCAGCCGCTGACCACTGGCAAGGAAATCAGTCGACCTGCCACGGCGGGATGCGAAGCGGGCAGTTCCCGTAATGCTTCCCGCTCAAGGGCGTCCAATTCGGCAATCAATTCCGAACCGAAGTAATACAGCACTTCATCGCGGGAGCCGCGATACAGGCTCTTGCCCGGACCCAGGCAAACCAGGCTGCCGTCGAGCACTTCATCGTTGGGATAGAGCAAGCCTTCCAGCCAGTAAAGCGGAAACATCAGGCAGGGCATCGGCTTGATGTCGTGAACGTCGAGCCGATTTTCCAGCGCGTAGCTGTGCAGCATGCAGCCCCGGCCGCGCGGATTGGCGAAGACGCAGATGCCATTCACCACGGTCGTGCGTCGCCGTCGGCCGCCGGGATAGTCCTCGTCCGGCTCGTCGTAGTCGTGGCGGAACCATTGGTCGCGCGGGATGCCCAGATACGGTTCCAGTCGATCGGCGAGCGCTTCGATATTGCGCACTCGTTCGCTGCCCAGCGTGGCGCCGTACTGGCAGCAGATGTCGTGGCAGAAGTTGCACTCCATGCAGCTGCCATGCCAGGTGTGGACGAAGATGTCCGTCTCGACGCGATCGATCGTCGGTGTCTGGTAGCGGCCGGTATAGGAGCGTGACAGGTTCACGATCATGGCGGCGCTCCTGCCCTGGAAGCATGTTGGAGTGAAGTGCTTTGCCGAAGGACGATCCGCCGATACCGGCGAAATCGGGATAGGGGGGAGCCTCGCGGCTCCTCCCCTCCCACATCACCGGACGTACTCAGTGGTATCCGGCGATTCCTTTCAGGTTTGTAACGTCGC
>JAGVLI010000114.1 GCA_020054355.1 Planctomycetales bacterium
GCCGACCTGTGGGCGCATGTCGTTGAGGGGGTGGCGCCGCGTTTTCGCAAGGGCATCGTTTCGGGCCACTGCGATTGCATGTACTTCGCCAACACCTATCGCTGGGACTTTTCCCTGGTGGCGGCCCTGGCGGCGCCGCGTCCGCTGCTGCTGGGCAACAGCGACGTGGACGATATTTTCCCAGTGCCCAGCTATCGCCGGCTGGCGGACAAGGTCCGGCCCATCTATGCCCTCTACGGGGCCGAGGAGAAGTTCCAACTCCTGGAAACCACCGGCCCGCACAAGGACACGCCGGAATTGCGGCTCGGGGCCTATGCCTGGATGAACCGCTGGCTGAAGGACGACAAGAGCGAGGCGACCGAGGAAGAACGTCCGCGACTAACTCCGCAGCAACTCAAGGTTTTCGAGCGGGTGCCGGAAGATGCCGCCAACGCGACCATCCAAGAGCTATTCATCAAACCGGCGCGGACGGAATTGCCGAAGTCGCCGGAAGTGGTCCGCGCCTGGTGGCCGGGGCAAAGCAAGGAATGGCAGCAAGAATTGCGCGACAAGGTCTTTCGCGGCTGGCCGACCAAGCCGCCGGACCTCGGTCAGAAACTGGCGGCGGATGTGAAGCACGAAGGCTTACGGCTGCGGGCCTTCGATTTCACCAGCGAGGAGAACGTCGAGCTGCGCCTCTGGCTGCTGACCGCCGAGAAGACCGAGAAGCCGAAGCTGGTCGTGCTGACCGCGCTGGACGAACCCGGCTGGCAAGACTGGCTGAAGGAGTTTGCGCCGCCCTTCAAGGATGCCCTGTTGCTTTCAGACGACCCCAAGTTCGACCCGGAGAGGTTCGAGCGCAATCTGCGCGTGCTGGAGAAGCAGCAGTGGGCTTTCGCCACGCTGACGCCGCGCGGCATCGGCCCGACGCGCTGGGGAGCGCCGCAACCGGGAGAGCAGAGCAAGAACGGAGAAAGCGATATTCACATTCGCCGCCGGTTCGCGCTGCTGGGGCAGACGCTGGACGGTCAGCGTGTCTGGGACGTGCGCCGCGGCCTGGAAGTGCTGCGTCGCGTGGACGATCTCAAAGGCGCGCCGCTCTGGCTGCAAGGCAAGGGCAGCCAGGCCGGCGTGGTGCTGTACGCCGGACTGTTCGAGAAAGACGTCGCTCGGCTGGATCTCTGGCAGCCGTCGGCGTCCCATCGCGACGGGCCGATCTTTTTAAATGTGCGCCGAATCCTCGACATGCCGCAAGCCCTCGCCTTGGCGTTCCCGAAGCAGATTCGGCTGTACGTCAAGGACGAAGCAGCCGCTGCCCGCGCCTGGGAATGGCCGCTGCAACTGCAAAAGGCGCTCGGGCAGGAATACCTCAAAATCCGCCAGGTCGCCAATTGATCCGGCCTGTCTCGTCGATAAGATTGTCCGTGCCGATTCACGCTACTGGCCCGCAGCGCCGGCGAGGGGTCATCCCTTGAACCCTCCGGTTGCTCCGGGCCAGTGGTCCGTTCTGCCCGCACCATCGTCCGTTATCGACAGGAGAATCTCGATGAGCACTGACCCACAAGCAACTCCCCCGGCATCGCCGCCCCAGCAGCCCGCCCAGTTTTCCGTGGATTCGAGTCAGCTGTCCACCGTCTACGCGAACTTCTGCCGCGTGACCGGAACTCCGGAGGAACTCGTCCTCGATTTCGGCCTGAATACCCAGCTGGCCCCGACTCCAGCCGAACCGATTCGACTGACCCACCGGCTGGTGATGAACTTCTTCACGGCCAAGCGGCTGCTGGCCGCCCTGCACATGGCCTTGCAGCAGCACGAAGGCGTGTATGGCGTCCTGGAAGTGGACGTGCAGAAGCGGGCGCGCGGCCAAGGCCGCCCCGGCGGTCAGCCGCCGCGTTCCGGAAGCTAGTGCTGCTGCCGGGCACTTCTTGCCCGTGGGTCACGATTCCAATCGTGACAACTCCACTGCCTGTCACGATTGGAATCGTGACCCACGGGCAACAGGTCGCTTGACAATGCACTAGGTACCCGGTTGCATCCGAAGGGGGTCGAATTCTTCCCAAGCCGGCCGCTCGGCGACCGGCGGACGATGGGGCGGTTCGCCGGCCGCCGAGCGGCCGGCTTGGGAGGATTTCGGACCCTTTTCCAAGTGGTTTGTTACTTAGCACTTTCCGCGCAGGCTGTAAGGCACTTCCAGGCCATGCGCCTCCATCAGCTTTCCATCCGACAGCAACTCGCGCGTCGCTCCCTCGGCAGCGACCTTGCCCTGGTCGAGCACCACGGCGCGGCCGCAGGTTTCCAGAATCATTTCAAGGTCGTGGGAAGCGATCAACTGAGTGACGGGTAGCTCCGCGATCAATCGGATCAGTTCGCGCCGGCCGCGCGGGTCGAGGTGCATCGAGGGTTCGTCGAGCAGCAGGACTTCCGGCTGCATGGCGAGGACTCCGGCCAGCGCCACCCGCCGTTTCTCGCCGCCCGAGAGATGAAACGGTACGCGCTGACCGTGTTCGCTGAGGCCCACGCGCTGCAGGGCCTCGGCCACGCGACAGCGCACTTCGGCGGCCGGCAACCCCAGGTTCAGCGGGCCGAAGGCCACATCGTCGAACACCGTGCTGTTGAAGAGTTGGTCGTCGCTGTTCTGGAAGATGATGCCGACCTTGGCGGGCAGCTGTCGCCGTTGGGCGGGATCAGCGGGGTCCAGCCCCGCCAGCC
>JAGVLI010001019.1 GCA_020054355.1 Planctomycetales bacterium
AGCTCGCCGAGGCCGACGTGCGCAAGCTGAATTACACCAGTGAGGCGCTGTACTGGCAGGGCCTCGCCAAGCTGATCAAGCAGGCGAACTCCGCCCAGGGCGGCGGGGTGAATTACGCGGGCGGCGCGTGCGAACAGAGCTGCTCGGAGTTCGCCATCCAGGGACTGTGGGTGGCCCGCCGCCATCAGGTGCCGGTCTCGACCGTGATGACCAACTATGAAAAGATGTGCCGGGCGAACCAACACCCGGACGGTAGTTTCCCCTACGGGCATCGGAACGGCGTTCTCACGATCATGCCCGGTTACTCGTCGCCGGTCATGACCGGGGCCGGCCTGCTCGGACTGCTGACCTGTCACGGCTCGGCCAACGAAGCGGCCCTGCTCAAGTATGCCAAAAGCAAGGCGGGGGCGCCGCCCGCTCCCGGCAAGGGCCTGCGCGACCTGGCCAAGGACAAGGCCACGACGCAGGGCTTCGCAGCGCTGGAAAGGATGATCGCGTACGACATCCAGCCGCAGGACCCCAAGCAGAAGCAGCCGGCCGTCGGCGCCAGCGGCCCGGGCGCCTGGGCAAACGTCAATCACTTCGCGCCGAACGGCCCCTACGTCTACATGTCCCTGTGGTCCGTGGAGCGCGTGGCGGCGGCCTACGACCAGGAAAAGTTCGGCAAGATCGACTGGTACGAATGGGGCGCAAAGAAACTCCTGAAATGGCAGAGCCAGGATGGCGGCTGGACACGCGAAACGGGCATGAAGACCCCTCACCTCGACACGGCCTTCGCGCTGCTGTTCTTACGCCGCGCGCAGCCGGTGCCGGACCTCTACCCGATACTCAAGGGCGTGCTGCCGCCGCCGCGCGAGCCATCTTCGTCGCCGTCAGCCGAAAAGTAATCGGGCAACTCCGCAAGGCAAGCGCCTGGTGGCACCCTGGCGGCTGCCGAGTTTGCGCTAATGCAAAGTCAAGCGACCTCTTGCTCGTGGGTCACGATTCCAATCGTGACAGGCTGCGGAGATTGTCACGATTGGAATCGTGACCCACGAGCCAGTGGCCCCAGCCGATGCACTATTGCGATTCAGGCGTACACCAGCGCTGAAAAATAATCGCAAAAATTCCGTACCCGCCAACGACCGGGGGGGAACTACACTTGAACAGGTCGTTGTTTTCGCCTTCTCCGCACCTCGCCGGGAGAATCAACATGCGGTCCCCCACGTTTCGCGCCGCCGCTCTGGCTGGCTTGCTCGCCGTGCTGATCTCGTCCTTGCCGGCGGCCTCCGCCGACGTCGCGCCGGGGGTGGACAAGGACGCCGTCGCCCAGGCCATCGAAAAGGGCGTGGCCTTCCTCAAGGAGAACCAGGGCAAGAACGGCAGCTGGAGTTACAACCGTGGGGGCTTCGGCGGGAACGTCCGCATTGGCGGCGTCGAGCAGAAAGGGGCGATGGACTTCGCCTCGCCGATGGACATGGGCGTCACCGCGCTGGCGGGGCTGGCCCTGCTGGAAGCCGAAGTCAAACCGGACGATCCGAGCATCCAGAAGGCGGCGGACTACCTGCGCAAAGGCGCGGACGAGCTGGTCTGGACGCACAGCCTGGGCGCGGCCGTGCTGTTCTTCGACCGCTTGAACGGCAGCCGCGACACGGACCTCATCAAGACGATGGCGGCCCGCCTGGTGGCCGGCCAGAACAAGGACGGCGGCTGGGGCTACTCCTGCCCGAAGCTGCCCGAAGGCGAGGTACGCAAGCTGAACCACGCCAGCGAGTCGCTGTACCTCCAGGGCCTGGCCAAGCTGACCAAGCAGGCGCTGACCCAGCAGGCCAACGGCGGCGTCGGTGGATTCGGTGGATTCGGCGGCGTCGGCGGCGTCAGCATGACGGAGCAGAGCTGCTCCGAATTCGCCATCCAGGCGCTGTGGGTGGCCCGCCGGCATCAGGTGCCGGTCGCCTACACCATGACCACTTACGAGAAAATGTGCCGGTCGAACCAGAATCCGGACGGCAGCTTCCCCTACTCGACGCGGAACGGCGGCTTCGGCATTTCCCACACGACGCCCTGCATGACCGGCGCCGGTCTGCTCGGTCTGCTCACCTGCCACGGCTCGGCGAACGAAGTGGCCCTGCTCAAGTATGCGAAGAGCAAGGCGGGCACGCCGCAGCCGGCGCCCGGCAAGGGCCTGCGCGACCTGGCCAAGGACCCGGCCGTGATCAAGGGCTTCGCGGCGCTGGAAAAGATGATGGCGGAGGACGGCAAGGCGAAGGACCCCAAGCAGAAGCCGCCCGCCGGCGGCATCGCCTTTGGCGGCTTCGGCGTCGCCAACCAATGGGAAGCGAATGGCTCGTTCGTCTACATGGCGCTGTGGTCCGTGGAGCGCGTGGCGGTGGCTTTCGACAAGCAAAAGATCGGCAAGATCGACTGGTACGAATGGGGCGCGAAGAAGCTCTTGAAATGGCAGGACAAGGACGGCTACTGGGCGTCCGGCATGCAAACGCCGAATCTCGACACCGCCTTCGCGCTGCTGTTCCTGCGCCGCGCCCAGCCGGTGCCGGACCTGTACCTGACGCTCAAGGGCGTGCTGCCGCCGCCGCGCGAGCCGTCGTCTTCATCCTCGTCATCGCCATCCACCGAAAAGTAGTCATGCAGGGTCCGCCGTGCGGACCAATCCCATCCTCGACGGGACTGGTCCGCACGGTGCCGTCCTCGGCCGCACTGGTCCGCACAGCGGACCCTACGCCGCTTGTGCTACGCCAGTGTCGCGCGACGAACGGTCAGTCATGTAGGGTCCGCTGTGCGGATCAGTCCCGTCGAGGATGGGACTGGTCCGCACGGCGGACCCTACGAGCATCTGCCGCGCCAGTATCGCGACTGCGAATGCTCATCGGCTTTACTTCGCCGCTCTGGTGAGCTAGGCTCGTTGGTGGGAATTGATCGATGCCCGCCTGCTTGCCGAAAGTGTGCTCATGCCCGGCGCCTCCACCACGCTGCTCGAACTCTTCGAGAAAAGCCAACTCCTCAGCGCTCCGCAGCGCGAGGAAGTGCGCCAGGTCTTGCAACGAAAGTTCCCCCAGCCCGAAGCCTTGACCCAGGAATTGCTGCGGCGCTGCTGGCTGACGCCGTTTCAGGCCAAGCTGCTGGCTCAGGGACGCGGTGGTCAGCTGCTGCTCGGTTCGTACTTGCTGCTGGAACCCCTCGGCGAAGGCGCTTCCGGCCAGGTCTTCAAGGCCCGTCACCAGAAGCTGGGCCGATTGACGGCCCTGAAGGTCCTGCGCCGCGAGCTGGCCCAGGACAGCGCTGCCGTCGATCGCTTCTATCGCGAGATCGAGGTCGCCAGCCAGGTCTCGCACCCCCATCTGGTCCACGCCTACGAGGCTGGCCCCATCGGCAACGACCTGATCCTGGCGATGGAGTACGTCGAGGGCATCGACCTCGACCGCCTGGTCCAGCGCCATGGGCCGCTGCCTCCCGACCTGGCCTGCGAGTACATCCGCCAGGCGGCCGACGGCTTGCAGCACGCGCACGAGCGCGGCCTGGTCCATCGGGACATCAAGCCCTCGAACCTCTTGGTGGCCGGTGGCCAGTGGCCAGTGCCCAGTAAGGAGTCAGGCAAACGAAGCGAGAACGACAAGCCTTCCTCCGCTTCTTCACTGGCCACGGGCCGCCGGCCACCGGCCACTGTCAAGATCCTCGACCTCGGCCTGGCGCGGCTGCACCGCTACACGGCCGGCAGCAAGACCAGCAACTTGACGATCCTCGACGGCAACTCCGTGATGCAGGGCACGCCGGATTACATGTCGCCCGAACAGGCCCTGGACTTTCATGGGGCCGACATCCGCGCCGACATCTACAGCCTGGGGTGTACGCTGTACTTCTTGCTGGCGGGCCACCCTCCGTTCCCGGCGGGCAAGCTGGCGGAGAAGCTGATGCGCCATCAGCAGACCGAGCCGAACTGGGAAGCCGTCCGCCAGCCTTTGCCGAAGGGCTTACTGGACGTGCTGCGCAAGATGCTGGCGAAACGGCCGCCGGATCGTTACCAGACGCCGGGCGAAGTGGCCGCTGCGGTGCGGCCCTTCTGCGCCAGTTCGGCTGGCAGCACTCCGAAGGCGCGCACCCAGGTCATGCCCAACGTGCCGCGCACCCAGGTAGTCCGCAAGCGCCGCTGGCCGTTGCTGCTCGGCGGCCTGGCGGGCTTGATGTTGCTGTGCGCCGGGCTGGGGCTGTTGCT
>JAGVLI010000479.1 GCA_020054355.1 Planctomycetales bacterium
AGGGCGCTGCTGTCAGGCTGGAAAGCCTGACCTACAAGACCCGTTTACGCAAGCTCATGCGCACTGCTCTCACAACAGCGGACTCATCAGCCGCGCGATATTCTGCGTGAAGCGCGGCCAGTAGCCGCGCTGCGTCCACTCTGCCAGCGTCAGCTCCCGGCTCCGCGCGAAGTAGCGCTCCTGGTGCTTGTGCAGCTGGCGGGTCACTTCCGGGTCGTAGAACAGCAGGCTGATTTCCGCGTTCAGCACGAACGAGCGGATGTCCATGTTGCTGGAGCCGATCAGGGCCACCTGATCGTCGATCGTCAGGTGCTTGGCGTGCAGGAACTTCTTCTGAAACAGGTGGATCTTGACCCCGGCTTCGAGCAGGTCCTCGTAATAGGACTTCTGCGCCTGGCTGACCAGGAACTGATCTTCCTTCTCGGAAACGATGAGATGGACCTCGACGCCGCGCAGCACGGCGATTTGCAGCGCGACGAACAGCGGCTGATCGGGAATGAAGTACGGCGTGGTCATGACGATACGGTGTCGCGCCCCGTGCAAGAGCGACACCACGATCCGCTGATTGGCCTGCACCGCATAGGTCGGCCCGCTGGGCAGCACCTGGGCCGCCACCGCGCCGGTGACTTCCGGTTCGGGGAAGACTTCGGGTGTGTCCAGCACTTCCTCGGTCTCCAGGTCCCAGTCCGAAGCGAAGACGAACTGCAGGGTGTTGACCACTGGCCCGGTGACGCGCACCACCATTTCCTCGTAGGTGATGCCTTCCTTGAATTGCGGGTGGATCAGGTTCTGCGAGCCGGTGTAGCCGATCCGGCCGTCGATGACTGCGATCTTGCGGTGGTTCCGCAGGTCGGTCCGGGCCGCGTAGTGGCGGAACAGCCCCGTGGGCAGCATCTCCTGGCACAGCACACCCGCCGGCCGCAAGCGCGCGAACAGCTTGCCGCTCATCTTCCGCGAACCCAGGGCGTCCACCAGCACCCGGCAAATCACGCCGCGCTGGGCCGCGCGTTCGAGCGCCGTCAGCAACGGCTCCGTGGCCTCGTCCGCCGCGAAGATGTAGTAGAGCAAATGGACGTGATGCCGGGCGGCTTCGATATCCTCCGCCAGCCGTTCGATGCTCGCCTGGTAGTGCGCCAGCAACTCGGCGGCATTGCCTCCGAGGATCGGCAATCGGCCCATGTTCTCGGCCAGCGCGACGCTCATCTCCAGCTCGGGCGCGAGCGTGGGATGCGTCATGTTCGGATGCTTGCCCAGGCGCTCGGCCACGGGGCGCATGGCTTCAACGAGCCGCTTGAGCCGCTCGAGCCGCCACGGTGGGGCGTAGGGCCGGCCGATCAGCCAGTACAGCGCGATGCCGAACCACGGCAGAAAGAAGATCAGCAGCAGCCAGCCCTTGGCCGCCTCCGGCGAGCGGCGGGTCGGCACCCAGAACAGCATGACCAGGCGCACGCTCCATTCCGAGACCAGGTAGAGCGTCGGCAGGAAATGCCATTGGTCCCAGGCGCTATTCAGGTAGTCGAGCACCATGCCGTCCGCCGCTAGTGAAGTCTGTTGAAAAAACGCAGGGTCCGCCGTGCGGACCATTGGACCACCGAACAGCGGGTGGATCAACGGTCCACTCAGCGGACTGGTCCGGCCACATGCTGCTCCTTCAGCCCCGAAGAGGCGGCATGAAGCCATGTCGCTGGCGAAGGTCGCCGACGCCCGCCAAACCGCAAGGCGGGTTTCCGCTTGGCCGGACTGGTACGTCCCGTTATGCTCGATACACTCCCTCAGATACTGCGAAGCCGCAAGCGGCGCGGCCGCGAACCGCAAGCGTCGCCGACTGTTCCCGGAGAAGCGCATGAGTTTTACTGTCAGACTGCTGGGCGCGGCCTTCGGCGTGCTGGCGCTGGCCGCCTCGGGCCGCGCCCAGGCGCCCAAGAAGGTCGATTTCGCGCACGATATCCTGCCGTTGCTCAAGGCCCGCTGCGCCGAGTGCCATGCCAACGGCAAGTACAAAGGCTCGTTCTCCGTC
Organism: Planctomycetales bacterium; assembly: GCA_020054355.1. Classification (GTDB taxonomy): domain Bacteria; phylum Planctomycetota; class Planctomycetia; order Gemmatales; family Gemmataceae; genus JAGVLI01. The sequence continues at coordinate 2,018 of JAGVLI010000479.1, forward strand.
GATACCCGCGAGGACATGCTCCGCACCAAGGGTGTCGTCTCCGGCAAGAGCGCTGCCAGCGAGGTCATCAAGCGTATCGTCAGCAACGATCCGAAAGTACGGATGCCGCCCAAGGGCGAGGCACTTACTGCCAAGGACGTCGAATTGCTGAAAGCCTGGATCGACCAGGAACTGCCCTGGGAACCGGGCTTCTCCTTCAAGGCCGGCACCTATGTCGCGCCGCTCAAGCCGCGCCGGCCCGTTCTCCCGGCCGTTCAGAACGGCCACGAGCATCCCATCGACCGCATCGTGGCTGCGTACTTCGGCAAGCACCAGGTCGGCACGCCGGCTGCCCTCGACGATGAGTCCTTCCTGCGCCGCGTCCACCTCGACCTGATCGGCTTGCTGCCGACGCCGGCCGAGGTCAATGCCTTCGTCCAGGACACCGCAACCGACAAGCGCGGTCAGCTGGTACGCCGGCTGCTGAACGACAACCGCGCCTACACCGAGCACTGGTTGACCTTCTGGAACGACCTGCTGCGCAACGATTACGCCGGCACCGGCTTCATCGACGGCGGCCGCAAGCAGATCAGCGGCTGGCTCTACGGTTCGCTGCTCGACAACAAGCCCTACGACCAGTTCGTGCGCGAACTCATCAGCCCGACGGCGGACGCCGAAGGCTTCATCCGGGGCATCCAGTGGCGGGGCAACGTCAACGCCAGTCAGGTGCGCGAGCTGCAATTCTCGCAGAACATCTCGCAGGTGTTCTTCGGCATCAACATGAAATGCGCTTCGTGCCACGACAGCTTCATCGACCGCTGGAAGCTGGACGATGCCTACAGCCTGGCGGCGATCATCGCGGAAAAGCCGCTCGAAATCCACCAGTGCGACAAGCCGACCGGCAAGCACGCCGCCCCGCGCTTCGTCTTTCCCGAACTGGGCGGGATCGATGCCAAGCTGCCGAAAGCGAAGCGCCTCGAAGAACTATCCCGCCTGGTGACGCACCCGGACAATGGCCGATTCTCGCGCACCATCGTCAACCGCATCTGGCAGCGCCTGCTGGGCCGGGGCATCGTCCACCCGGTCGATGTGATGGCCAACCGCCCTTGGTCGGAAGATTTGCTCGACTACCTCGCGGTCTATCTCGTCGATCGCAAATACGACCTGAAGCAGCTGATCGAACATATCGTCACTTCGCGCGCTTACCAGTCGCGGCCGGTGGCGATTGCCCAGGAGCCGACGGGCGAAGATTACGTCTTCCGTGGCCCCGAAGTCAAACGCCTGACGGCGGAGCAGTTCGTGGATGCAGTCTGGACGCTCACCGGCACCGCTCCCGCCAAGGCAGCGGCCCCCGTGAAGCTGCCGGACTTCGGCGAAAGCGTGCCGGCCCAGCGGCGGTTCGTCCGTGCTTCGCTGGTCAATGCAGATGCTCTGATGCGTTCGCTGGGCCGACCGAACCGCGAGCAAGTCGTGACGACGCGACCCGACCTGCTGACCACGCTGCAAGCGCTCGACCTGTCGAACGGCCAACTGCTCAGCGAAACGCTGACGCGCGGCGCGAATCGCATGCTGAAAGCCGATCCGAAAGCGCCCAACGCGCAACGCATCGAGGAGCTTTACCTGACTGCCCTCGGCCGCCGGCCCACGGTTTCGGAAGCCGCCACCGCCAATGCCATTCTCGGCGACAAGGCGACCGCCGACAGCCTGGCGGATTTACTCTGGATCGTGCTGATGCTGCCGGAATTCCAGCTGGTGCGGTAACCCTGCCGCTCGCGAACTCGCGATTTGCTGGTCGGGGCGTCCCTGAAGGAAAAGCTATGGACTACGGCCTCCAACTGCCCAAAAATAAATTCGACGCACTCCGGCCGGGGGACTTGGAGCAGTATCTGCACAAACGGGGCTGGGTCGTTGCCGCCGAGTCCTCCACCGCTGACGTGGGGGTGCTGTACTTCCCCGCGCAGCCGGACGCCGAGATACTCCTGCCCCGCCGTCGCGAGTACGGCGACTATGCTCTACGGATGGCGGATGCCATCCGGACCCTAGCTGCGGTCGAGCAGCGCTCAGTCTGGGAAGTACTTCGCGATGTCTCCGGTCCCTCAGCCAACGCGAACGAAACTTAGCGATATTGCTCAGCCAAATGAACCACAAGGATTCGATACATGCTTTCACCCACCAGCAATCTCTCCCGCCGCGACTTCCTTCAGGGCATGAGCGCCGCCGCGCTCACCACCCTGGCCGCCGGCGCGCCGCGGCTCCTGGCCAACGATGAGGTCCAGCACCCAAAAGCCACCGCCGATACCTGCATCCTCCTCTGGATGGCCGGCGGCATGGCAGCGCCGGAAACCTTCGACCCGAAGCGCTACACGCCCTTCGAGGTCGGCGTGCCCTCGGAGAAGATTCTCTGCACCTTCCCCGCCATCGATACCGTCGTGGACAACATCAAGATTTCCGCGGGGCTGGAGAACGTCGCCAAGGTCATGGACCGGGCCACGCTCATTCGCTCGCATGTGGTCGCCGACCTGGGGCACATCCTGCACTCCCGGCATCAATATCACTGGCATACAGGCTACGTCCCGCCGCAGACCGTGGCGGCCCCGCACCTCGGTTCCTGGATCGCCCGCGTGCGCGGGCCGAACAACCCGGCCATCCCCGCTTTCATCAACATTGGCCAGCGGCTCGAAGGCGTCGGCGAATCCGAAGAGCTGAAAGCCTTCACCACCGGCGGCTTCTTCGGCAGCGAATACGGGCCGTTCAACTTGCCGTTCCCCACGGATGCCATCGCCGCCGTCCGGCCGCCCAAGGGCATGACGGCGGAACGCTTCGAGGCCAGGCAGCAGCGGCTCAAGGAGCTGCTGAAGAAGAGTCCGGTCGGCGAGCTGGCCCGCGACTATCACCACGAATCGATGCTCCGCGCCATCGACAATGCCCACCGGCTGCTCAGCTCCAAGGAGCGCGACGCCTTCGATCTGACGAAGGAACCGAAGGAAAGCCTGGAAAAATACACCACCGGCAAGGAGAGCCGCTTCGGCCACGGCTGCCTGCTCGCCCGCCGGTTGACGGAAGCCGGAGCGCGCTTCATCGAAGTGACCACCGAATACGTGCCGTTCCTGCATTGGGACACCCACGAGAACGGCCATGCCACCGTCAAGCGTCTGAAGCAAGAAATCGACCGGCCGATCGCGCAGCTCATCCTCGACCTGGAAGAGCGCAAGCTGCTCGACCGTACGCTGGTCGTGATTGCCAGCGAGTTCAGCCGCGACATGATGGTCGAAGGCATCCCCGGCAGCAAGGCGGTGGACCAGTCGCGGGCCAAAACCGATGTGATGAAGCTGCCGATCCACTACGGCCTGCACCGGCATTTCACCGGCTCCGGTTCGGTGGTCATGTTCGGCGGCGGGATGAAGAAGGGCTACCTGCACGGCGAGACCGCCCAGGAACGCCCGCTGGTGACGATCAAGGACCCGGTGCGGATTCCCGACCTGCACGCCACCATCTTGACCGCGATGGGCATCTCGCCGAAGACCGCGTTCGACGTGGAGAAACGGCCGTTCTACGCCACCGAGGACGGCAAGGGCGAAGCAGTGCGGGCGCTGTTCGCCAAGTAACCCGCGTAAAGTAGCCCGCCGCTCCGCGGCGGAACGAGCGGCGCAGCCGCGAGTGTCCTCGCCGGCGGCTGGCTGCATTCTGAAGTCACTGCGGGCGCGGGCCGGCCAGGTGTACTGGGCGGCCCCTTCTGCTTTGGCCCCACACTCTCTTTTTTGGCAAAGGAGTCCGATCGTGCGCCGCGTCGGCCGCGTCGGCGATCGGATCGCTCTCGTGTTGAAGGCCCCCGAAAAAGGCCGACCCGGCCAGCGGCCCCTGCTGTCCGTGGTCGCTAAATATACAGCTGACTGGTCGGCTTGATGACCAGTTCCGGCACGGACACGCGCGGCGGCAGCTGGGCCACGAACAGGATGGCCGCAGCTACGTCGTCGGGCTGCAAGATTTTCTGGCGTTGTTCCGCCGAGACTGGCGTCGGCCGGTTTTCCAGGATGGGTGTATCGACCTCGCCGGGATAGATATTGCACACCCGAATGCCGCTGTCCTTCTCCTCCGCCGCCAGGCAAATCCCCAGGGCGCTCAGGCCGAATTTGGCCGCCGCGTAGGCCGCCCCACCCAGCGGATTGGCCCGCTTGCCCGCCACGGAACTGATGTTGATGATGAGGCCGTCCTGGCGCTGCAACATGTCCGGCAAGACGGCGTGGATGCAGTAAAAAGCGCCGTCCAGATTGGCGCGGACCAGCTCGTCCCAGGAATCGGGCGTCAGCTGACGGATGCCCCGGTCCTTGATATTCAGGCCGGCATTGTTGACCAGAATATCGATCTTGCCCAGCTTCTGCTGGACCTGCGCCACCAGGTTCTTGACGTTGACGGGCACGGTCACGTCGCACGGTCCGTGCCAGAGCCGGTCGGCGGCGCGCAAGTCGACGGCGGCCTGCTTCAGCTTGCTTTCGTTGCGCCCGGTGATGGCCACCTTCGCGCCTTCCTTGAGGAAGAGCCGGGCCGCCGCCAGGCCGATGCCGCTGCCGCCGCCGGTGATGAGGATGGTCTTGTTCGTTAGTTCGCTCATTTTCGTTTCCATTCGGTTTAGCCGCGAGCCGGAGGCGAGCGCTGCAGATCGGAA
>JAGVLI010001104.1 GCA_020054355.1 Planctomycetales bacterium
CCGACCTGGTGCTCCTGCGCGTCGATCCGGCCGCACCCTACATGCTCTTGACCATTGCCCGGCACATCAACGGGCAAGCGCAGGATTCGCCGACTATCGACCAGCGCCGCGATGAGCTGGCCGCGATCTTCGACGACCTGCAGGTTCGCTGGAAGGAATTGCTCGACGAACGCCGGACCATCCTGAACAACTTCAACGCCGACGAGGAGACCGCCAAGAAGCGCGAAGCCCACTTCAAGAAGGCGCAGGAGATGAAGGATGAGGAGAAAGCCTATTACGCCCGCATGGGCCGCTACGAGCAGCAACTGCGTGACCTGCGCAACCTGGCCAACCTCAACGTCGTGGTCAACACGCTGAGCTGGTCCGACGGCCATGCGGTGGATGGCAGCAGTCCGCTGACGCAGTACCTGAACAACAATCCGTTCCGGTCCACCTACTGGTTCCAGCCGGCGGGCGACACGCGCGGCCAGGTCTGGACCGGACTGTTCCACGATACCGACGGCAACGGCATCATGGAGTTCACCGCGCCGGGCGCGGCGCTGCCGAAAGACCGCTGGACCAGCGAGCTGAACTTCCTGGGCTGGCGCAAGTACAACGGTCAGCAAGAAGCCGAACTACCCGGCAAGGCCACGCTGCGTTTCACCGTGCAATGGCGCGAAACCCACGACCCGCTCTATCTGAACCGGGGCGAAGACCTGTACCGCGAACCGCTGGCCAAGTTCCGCCTGCAACTGCTACGGCAGCGCGATCCGTCGTACAAGAAGTTGACGGCCGACGACCTGGAACTGGTGGCCCGCGCCGTCGGCTTGCCCCAACGACTGGAAAACCAGCCCGGCTATGCCACCTACGAGCAGCTGCTGGAGTTCACCGTGGCCGAGCCGGGCAACTACGCCCTGCGCGTCGAAGGCAACTATCCGCCCGACATCAAGCCGCCGGACGTGCCCAACGTGCCGGTCAACCGCCGGCAGTTCGAGCTGCGCCTGCGCGTCTTCGTCGAGGTGATCGACGGCGAATCGCGCGGCCTGGGCCGGCCGATCTTCCTCGATTTCATCACGCAGGAAGGGGCCATCACCATGCCCGGCGATTCGCGTTCGCTGTTCACGGTCGGCGCGGTCGGCCCGCAGAATCGGATGCAGCCGTTCAGCGCCTACGGCCCGCCGTTCAACCTGGCTCTGCTGGTGAAGCCGACGTTGCTCTCTTACGACAGCCTGGAAGTGTCGCTGCTGGAACCGAAGGGCGTGCCGGGCACCAGCATTGCGGCTGCCTACGCGGGGGGAGTGGCGGCGACCTCGCTGGGAGCAGGCTTCGCGCCGGGAACGTTCCTGTCGCCGCCTAGCGGGCTGCCGACCGTGCCGCTGCGGATTCCGGAGAATTATCCGGTGCGACGGCCGGGGGCGAGGTAAAGGCGTGGCGTAGGGTGGGTCGAGCGTACTCGCGAAGACCTACCGCAGCGCCGCCAGGCGCAGCATCTTTCGGTGGGTCTTCGCGAGTATGCTCGACCCACCCTACGAATTCATCGCCAAGACTCGCTGCAAACGTTCGCCTAGCGCCGTTTCGAGATACGGTGTCACGCCCCAGAAACAGCGCATTTCCAGATACTCCTTCACGAAGCTCGCCTCGCCCACCGGCGCGCCGTGCACGGCCCGGATCATCAGGTTGCGCGCGGTGTGCTCCGTGCTGATGAATTCGACCACCTCCGTTCGATAACCCATGATGCGCAGGATGAGCGCTCGAAAGGCATCCGTGACGAGGTCGGCCGTGCGCTGCTGCAGGATGCCGTGGCGCAAGAGCGGACGCAGCACCTCGGCCGGTCCGGCTGGACGCAGTTGTTCGTTGAGATGGTGATGACAGCAGGGAACGCTCAGCACGAGCCGGGCCTCGGCCGCGATGGCCTGCGCGAGCGCATCGTCCGTGGCGGTGTCGCAGGCGTGCAGCGCCAGGACCACGTCGGGCTGCACTTCGAGCGCGCCAATCCGGGCACAGGCGAATTGCAAGCGCTCGGCTCCCAGGCGTTCGGAGCGTTCGATACTCTTGCGAATCACTTCCTCGTTGACGTCCACGCCGATGAGGTGCGCGGCAATGCCCAGCACGTCGTTGAGATAGTGATGCGCGGCCAGGGTGAGATAACTCGAACCGCAGCCGCAATCCAGGATTTCCACCGGGCGGCCGAGGGAGCGCAGCCCGGCATCATCCAGCACATGCGTCAGCTGTTTGAGGAATTCGTTGATCTGCGTGTACTTGGCCCGCATGGTGGGCCGAACGTGACCGTCGCGCGTCAGGATGCCCATGACTTCCAGCAAGCGGTTCGCCTGGCCTTCGGGCAAGGGCACGTCCTTGAGCCGGTTGTGCGGCTGCACCGGCTTCGACTCTTCCGCCGGCTTGCGGCTGACGAAGACCTTGCCCTTCTTGCTCGTGCGAACGTCTACTTCCTCGCTGGCCGTGGAGAGATGGACATTGGCGAAACCGATGGCCATCACCTCGTCGAGCGGCGCTGCGCTTTCCGCCGCACGGAAGTTCTTGGTAATGTCCTTCTTCTCGTCGAAGTAAGAGAATTGCAGCCAGCGTTCGCCGCGCAGTTCAATCGCACGAATCGCCACCCGCTGCCAGGCTGTGGGTCCGTATCGCGGCGCGCCGCCGAACGCGGCCCGGCGAAACTCCGATCCGAGAATCGCGTCGGTCAGTAGTTGGCGTAAGGACTCGTGGTCGGTGCTGCTCATGCAGTCATCATAGCGGACTAGCCGCGTGGCTCAGGACGGCGGTCGTTCGCCTTCCGTCACGGACTTCAAGCGCTCCAGGATTTTCTCGCGACCCAGCTTACTCAACGTTTCGATGTTGCGCTCGGGAATGGCCAGCAACTCATCCGGATCGGCGGCGATATTCGAGATGCTTTCTTCGCGGAGTAAGTGCAACGTCGGATAGGGAGAGCGGTTGGTGTAATTTTCGACGGCATCGGGTTCCGTGCCGGCGAATTGATAGGCGGGGTGAAAGCCAGCGAGCTGGATCACGCCTTCCAGACCAAGCGCCGCCAGCCGGTTTTCCGCCGGATCGAGGAAGTCGTTGAAGTCGAGAAATTCGTTGAGGACGTGCGGGTGGATCAGCAGCGTGGTTTCGACCGCCGAGATGGGAACCGCCGCCAGCGCTTGCAGTTCGCGGGTCAAGTCCATGAGCAAGGCTTTCTCGGACGTGGCAGCGCTGACGACGTAGCGAATCTTGCCCGCCTGAAAGACGCGCTGGGCGAACGGGCAGAGGTTGAGACCGATCACCATCGTCTCGATCCAGCGCTGCGTGGCGTCGATGACAGCTTGGCGGTTCATAGATTGTCAGGATACAGACCGTCGCCGGCGCTGCCAGGTCCGGCTCGACGCGCCGGACCAGCCGTATTGGACAGTCTCTGTGCGCGGGGCCGCCAGCCACCCGCGGCAAAGCACCCTCGTCAAACCCACCGCGACCCGTGCGGTCGTGCTCTCGATCCGCTTTCCTGGAAATCCAGACGAGTTCGGGCAAGACCTGTCGTCCGCCAGGTCGTACAATACCAGCAGCCCTTCACTCGGGAATGCGAATATGTTGCCAGAGAATCGACCGAATCCGCGCAGGCCCGCCGGGCCGGGGGCGCCGTCCACTCC
>JAGVLI010000642.1 GCA_020054355.1 Planctomycetales bacterium
CTGCCGCGACGGCTTGCCAGGAGTGCGCCGGCGTGCCGGGCACCCAGCAGGCTGTCGAGAAACCCGCCGTCGGCACGACCCAGGACACGTCGCCGACATCCGTGGAGCCTTTGCCGAGCACGCCGCTGGAGTCCTTGACTTCGCCGATGGCGGATAATGGCGGCGGCGAATCGGACAACGTACTTTGGATGCGCGCGGCGAACTTCTGTTCCTCGTCGTTGTAGCGGAGGTCGTTCAGCTTCGTCAGGTTGGTTTTCACCACCTGGGCCAGCGTGTCGTTGGGCAGCAGTTCCATCGTCCCGCCGAGGTAGACGGTTTCGAGCTTGGTTTCGGTGGCCAGCGCCCCGGCCTGGGCGCACTTCAGCAGGCGCGGGTAGAGCTTGGCCACCACCTCGGCCTTGGGATGGCGGATATAATAAAAGACCTCGCTGAAATCGGGCACCACGTTGGGCGTGCCGCCGCCGTAGGTGATGACGTGATGGATGCGCGTGAAATCGGGCGTATGCTCGCGCAGCAGCTCGGCGGCGTGGTTGGTCAGCGTGACGGCATCGAGGGCGGATCGGCCCTTCTCGGGCGCGCCGGACGCATGAGCGCTGACGCCGTGAAAGCGGAACTTGACCGCCATCCGCGCCAGGCAGGTTTGATCGCCGGCGGTGTTGCCGCTGCCCGGATGCCAGTGCAGCGCCACGTCAACGTCGGCGAAGAGGCCGGCGCGGACCATGAAGACCTTGCCCGCCCCGCCCTCCTCCGCCGGGCAGCCATAAAAGCGCAGCGTGCCCTTGATCTTGCCCGACTTGATCTGCTCGCCGAGCGCGATGGCCGCCGACAGTGACGCCACCCCGAAGAGATGATGGCCGCAAGCGTGCCCGGCCGCGACCTCGGGCCGCGACTTCTGGAACGGCACTGCGTCCTGCGAGATGCCAGGCAGCGCGTCGTATTCGCCGAGGATGCCAATGACCGGCCTGCCCGAACCGATGGTGGCGGTGAAGGCGGTCGGAATCTTGGCGACGCCGCGCTCGACCTTGAAGCCGGCCTTTTCGAGCGTATCGGCGAGCAGCGCTGACGAGCGCTTCTCCTGATAGCCGACCTCGGCCCAGGACCAGACTTGCTTGGCGATGTCCCAGGAGGCATCAGCGCGGGCGTTGATGGACTGGTTCAGGATGTCCTTCTGGGCGTGGGCGGGAGAAAGGACCAGCAAGCACGCGAGCAGTGCGAGGTGGGGTTTCATGGTGGTCTCGAAAAAAGACGAGTTTAGCCGCGAGCCGGAGGCGAGCGCTGCGGCGTGCGAAGCCGCAAGCGGCGCAGCGGCTCGCAGCTAAACGACACACGGTTACTCGCCGGCCGGGAACATCACTTTGACGTCCGGTGCCCCAGCCAGCAGGTCGCCCAGGTCGGCCAGCAGCTTGGTGATGTGGGCGGTCTTCAGGTGGGCATCCAGGTCGGGCAGCGAACTCCAGCGTTCGTAAAGGATGTACCCCGTCGGGCTGTCGGTGTCACGGTTCAGTTCGTAGCGCAGGCAGCCTTTCTCCTTGAGCGTGGCCTTGATCGCCGGGCCGAAAGCGGCTTCGGCCTTGGCCCCCATGCCGTCCTTGACCTTGATGTGGACGAGCATGGTGAACGGCTTCTTGTCGTCCTTGACCTTGGCCTTGACCGTCTCGAAGATCGGGTGCGGCTTGTCCTGGGCCGCCGCCGACGAGTGCAGCGCGAGGGTGAACAGGCCGGCGAGGATGATGGCGAAACTGGCGATGCGATTGCGGATGGACATGCTTGCTCCCAGTAAACCTGTATGAACTTAGGATTGAACCGTCAGCCAGCGAGCGAACGTTGCTTCGACTTCATCACGCGAAATCTTTCCCGCGGCAATGCCCATGAAGAGGTCCACGATCTCATCATTGGTCGCGTTCAGGAACGCGCCGTTCAGGCGCACGAACACCTCGGAGACTACCGCGCCGACACGCTTATTGCCGTCCACGAAGGGATGATTGCGCGTCAGGTGGAAAGCATAGGTTGCCGCGCAGATAGCTAACCCCGCGCCTTCGTAGTGTTCGCGGTTCGCTGCGGCGAGCAGGGCTGAATCGAGCGCGCCTTCATCCCGGATGCCGGCTGGCCCGCCGAACTGTTCGAGCAGCCGGCGGTGGATTTCGAGGACTTCATCCTTGCGCGGGAACAGCATGAAACCACCGCTCTAGGCAAGCCGTTGGTATGCATCCCGTCGGCGCTCGAAGACTTCTTGCACGATCGTCTGCATTAATTGACGGCGGGCGGCGTCCTCGACCGGGCGGAGAATGAGTTGCTGCTCGCCGAGGGTGGCGTCCAGCTTGTCGCCCACCTGCAATTTCAGCGATTCCAGGATTTCAGCAGGCAAGAGCAGTGCCGCCGAGTCCCCGACCGCAACGATGGACAGTTGTGGCATGATGGCCTCCTGCTCTTCATCTTATCAGCGGTTGGCGTGCAAAGCCGCAAGCGGCGAAGTTACTTCAGCTGCTTGATCCAGCTCCCGTAGGGTCCGCTGTGCGGACCATGAACCTGCGGCTCAATGGTCCGCACAGCGGACCCTACGCTGGGTCGTGCAAAGCCGCAAGCGGCGAACTACTTCAATTGCTTGATCCAGTCGTGAATCAGCTTGACGCCGTGCTCATCGACGACGTTCGAGGCGATGTGCGGCATCTGGCCCAGGCCGCGGCGCGACATCCGCTGATAGATCAACGACCGTTCCGGCGAACCGGGCACCAGCACGCTGGCGTCCTTCACGTCGAAGCTGCCGTGGTTGGGCCGCACGCCCACGATGCCCAGGTCCTTCAGGTCGAGCGTGGCCAGCAGCTGGAACTCGGCGTTGCCGCCGCCCCACTTCATATGGCAATGGGCGCAGTTGGCGTGCAGGTATGAGCGGGCGCGGAGATCGACGGCGACCTTCGGGTCTTCGTCATTGTGCAAGCGGGGCAGCTTGTCGGGCGTGGCCGGCAGCGGTTTGGAGAAGACGCCGAGGTGTTCCAGCGTCCGCAGCTGGTTATCGACCACCCCGCCGTAGTCGTGGTCCTTGTTCATCTGGCGGGTGTTGACGCCGAGCGTGAACTTCGCGGGCTGAGTATGGCAGCCGATGCACTCGTTGCGGCTGGGGAAATGCCAGACCTGCTTGCGCGTGCCGCCGGGAGCCTGCGCGTCCTTGATGGTGAACTCGCGGTCCAGGCCCTTGGCGTCGAGCAACTCGGCGTCGGTCTGGTCGTCGTTCCAGACGTAGGTGTAGCCGCGCCAGTAGTCCTCGCCGAATTCCTGGGTGCCCGCCAGCTTCTGGTAGTGCAGCAGCCGGGTTTCCAGTCGGCGACGACTTTTCGGATTGCCCTTCTCCAGGTCGAGGAAGAAGGTCTTGACCATCACGGTGCCGTCGGGGAATTGCCAGCCCGGAGGCGCGCCGGGGGCCGGCTGCGGGTAAGTGATGGTATCGAAGTCGATGGTGCTGTTGCCGGGCAACGCCAGATAGCGTTCCTTGATCGCCCCGTCCGACCAGAGCTGCGCGTTGACCGAGTAGGGAATCAAGCCCGGCGCGGGTTTCAGTTCCTTGGTCGAAGTGAACAGGCCGGTTTCGCTGAGCTTGCGCGGGAAGGAACTGGCCGTGCTGGTCGCCGGATTTGGCACCAAACGATGCAGCTGGCCGCCCATGAAGTCGATCATCAAGACTTCGTCCTTCTGGTCCTCGCAGAAGCCGACCAGGCGCAGCGTGGTCTGGGCCAGCTCGCGGTGGTCGCTGACCTTGGCGGTCTTGGCGTCGTAGCGGAAGGACCAGACGCGGCCGGTGTCGAAGTCGCCGTAGATGTACGCGCCGGTGAGTTCCTTCAGGCGGTTGCCGTGGTAGACGTAGCCGCCGGTCAGCGAGCGGAAGTCCGTGTGCGGATGCTCGACGACGGGCTTGAGGATTGGCGTCGGTCCCTTCTTGCGTTCCGGGCGGAAGGGGTGATCGCCTTCCATGACGCTCCAGCCGTAGTTGCCGCCCTTCTCGATGCGGTAGACCATCTCCCACAAGTCCTGGCCCACTTCGCCGGCCCAGAGGTCGCCGGTCGTGCGGTCGAAGCTGTACTTCCAGGCTTGGCGTAAACCGTAGGCGTAGAGTTCCGGGCGGGCGCCGGCGGTCTTCACGAAGGGGTTGTCCTTGGGGATGCCATAACCCTTGCCCTCGTCGGGCTTGTCCACGTCGATGCGCAGCAGGGCGGCGAGCAAGTCGCTGACGTCCTGGCCGGTTTGCAATTCGTCGGCGATGCCGCTGCCGTCGCCGGTGGCGATGTAGAGGCAGCCATCGGGGCCGAAGCGCAGGCAGCCGCCGTTATGGCCGCCGCTGGGCCATTCGATGATGACCTTTTCGGATTTCAGATCGAGCTTGCCCTTCTGCACCTCGAAGCGCGAAACGCGCGTGCCCTTCGGCTCGGCCTTGTCGGGATTGTTGACGGTGGTGACGAAGATGTAGCCGTTCTTGGCGAACTGCGGATGGCAGGCCAGGCCGTAGGCGGTCCTGCCGATGTCGCCGACCAGCGAGGCTCTCTCGGTGTTCGGGTCGTTGACGAAGGAATGAATCTTGCCCTTGCGTTCGAGGACGTAGATCAGGTCGCTGCCGGGCACGGCGACGGCTTCCAGCGGTTCGTAAAACTTCAGCTTGGGAAAGGCGGCCTCGGTGCGAAACGGCGGGGGCGGTTCCGGCGAGCCTTTGACCTTCGAGGTGGTCCAGGCAACGCGCTGGTCGATGCCGAAGGGTTTTTGCTTGTCCTGCTGGGCTGCCGAATTCAGCGAGAAGACCAGCGACAGGCAGGCGGCGACAGCCAGCAGCAGGGTCGCGACGCGCATGGCGGTATCCTTTGTGGAGAGATTATTTCCGGAGGGTGGACACGGCACTTGCGCATCAATTTACAATCTTTGCGGGGAATTGAAAGCATGTAATGCGCGGAGCAGCGCCTGCGGCGAGCGTCGCGCTGTTGGGCGGAAGTGGGCAGCCGCGTTAGCCTCGGAGGGGCCGATCGGAAAGTCACCGTCCACCTGCATCAATGGCCCCCACCCGTCGATCGACGCGGTTGACGAAAAAAATCCGCCGTCGAACAATAAACCGCCCGCCTGCCTCATCGCACTTCGTAGACAGCACCAGTCCCGCAACCAACGCTGATCCGCACACCTCACGCGCCAGCCCAAGGGAATACCATCATGAGCAGCAGTCCTTCCGACCGCGCCGACCGTGCGCGCCCGGCCCTGATCCGCCCCACGCCGTTGCAAGGCGACGACGAAGGCATCGACCTCCGCCGCCTGTTGCCGGCCTGGCTCATCAGCGGCGTCCTCCATGTCGTCGTCCTCTCCGTCTTCCTGCTGGTCGGCATGGGCCGCACGGAAAGCGCCGTGGGCACCGAGCCGGTCTTCTACGCCGGCGACGTGACGGACAACGCCTCCGAAAAGAACCTGCTCGTGGACGACCTCGGCGACGATCCATCCTTGCCCAGCGGCTTCAACAACCAGCGCCAGGAAGAATTCAACATTCCCGGTCCGGCCAGCTTCAACGAAGCCCTGGGCATTCTCAACGGCCAGGCGAACGCAGCGCCCAGCAACATTCCCCCGCCGCCCGGCTGGGGCAACGGCTCCGGCAACAGTCTCACCGATCCCAATCGCCCCGGCACCGGCATCATGCAGGGCAAGGACGCCGGCTACAGTCTGCCGGTCGGCAAGTTCGTCCCCGGCGGGATGGCCGGTCGCAGCGGCTCGACCAAGGACAAGCTGCTCGACCGCTTCGGCGGCAATCAGCGCTCGGAAGCCGCCGTCGCCGCCGGCCTGAAATGGCTGATCCGCCATCAAGCGCTGGAAGGCCGTTGGGGCATGCACGATTTCCATGTCCACGGCCGTTGCAACTGCGCGGGGCAAGGCGGCAATCACGACGTGGCCGGCACCGGCCTGGCCATCCTCGCCCTCCAGGGGGCCGGACAGACGCACCGAGGCACGGGCGCGAACAACCTCTACATGAAGAACGTCGAACGCGGTCTGGCCTGGCTGCTCAACCGCCAGGGCGTTGACGGCAGCTTCAGCGGCAACGGCTACGAGCACGCCATCGCCGCCATCGCCGTCTGCGAAGCCTACGGCCTGACCGCCGAACCGAACCTCAAGGGGCCGGCCCAGAGAGCCATCAACTGCTGCGTCGCCTGGCAGCACACCAACGGCGGCTTCCGCTACTCGCCGCGCACGCCGGGCGATCTCTCGGTCGGCGGTTGGTTCGTGCAGGCACTGAAGAGCGGCCACATGGCGGGTCTGCACGTCCCGAACGTCACCTGGGACAACGTCAATTTTCACCTCGATTCGGTCTCGACGCCCGACGGCGCTGGCTACGGCTACACCGGCCCGCAACCCGCCCCGACCATGACGGCCGTCGGCTTGCTTTCCCGCCAGTACATGGGCTGGGGACCGAAGAACCTGGGTCTGGAAAAGGGTTCGCAATACCTGCTGAAACTGCCCCCTTCGAAGAACTTCCGCAACATCTACTACTACTATTACGCCACCCAGGTGATGTTCCACCTGGCCCCCGCCAATCCGGATGGCTGGAACCAGTGGAACGACAAGATGCGCGACCTGCTGATCGACACCCAGGACCAGGGCTTCAATCCGGACAAGCGCGACCAGAAGGGCAGCTGGTCCGCCGACGGCGACGCCTGGGGCGGCCAGCTCGGCCGGCACGGCTACACCTGCCTGGCGCTGCTGACCCTCGAAGTCTACTATCGCCACCTGCCGCTCTACCGCCGCGAACTGGGCCAGTTGAAGCCCGACGCGGTCCGCGCCCGCGAGTAACCTTTACCGCTTGCGGCTTCGCAGTTTCCCTAACCAGCGCGCACCTTCCGCCCAGCGTGAAGGTGCCGCTGGTTTTCCCCAGCGTCAGGCGGAAGCCTATCCGCCCCTGCCGCGTGTCGCGGTCGGTATTCTCCCACTGTTGGGTGCCGAAATAAAAAGTGGGTCGGCGAATACCCTGGCGTCCTCTCCATCGCGTCCAGATTTACTCGATGGACGGCCCGGCGAACCTCTGCACGTTACCAGTCCGAAGTGGCCGCTCAGGGGCGAAGGTAAACTTCGCCCGGAGCGGTCCCACAGCATTCAGTCGGCGCAAGGCCGCTGGGTAGTTTTTTCCTCGGACTCATGCGGAGCGCGGCGCCAAGCGATTCCACCCACGCGCGGTGCCGTCCAACAGAAACCGAGAACGACCCACCCCGCCGATTCATCGTTTCGCGCGGGAGGGTAGACTTCGGAGTCTCGGACGGAAGCCGGGATTTTGCAGCCACCGGGAATGGGAACTTGGAATCGGGGCAAGTTCGGGCGGTCACGGGCACCGTGGTCGGGCATCGCTGGATGAGGAGCGGACACGCCCGCCAGGAACAAATCGGTGCTGGGTCAACAAGGTGTACATCGCTGCGGATGTCGGACCCGGACATTCCGTCGTTCGCCACGTCA
>JAGVLI010000822.1 GCA_020054355.1 Planctomycetales bacterium
CGGTGCGGACGAAGCCGCGGCGGTCCAGGTAATCGAAGTCGACGCGCTCTTCGCATTCCGGGCAGTGTGGCTGGCGTGGTTCGGACATGACAGGTCTCCTTGGGACAAGAGGCAATCGGCTGAGGAAGGCTGATGGCGGGAGGTCGGCGACGGTCGCGTCGCACCCAACTACCCATCATCTGAAACCCCGGAAGCGCTGTCAAGTGGCGGGATTTTTTCGCCTGCGGGCTGGCGCTTGCGAGCGCTCGCTGGCGCTGCGATAATTCCGGAGATTCCCGAAGTGACCTGGCCCGTGGGTTACGATTCCAATCGTGACCGACCGTGCAGCTTGTCACGATCGGAATCGTCACCCACGGACGATCGCGCCCGGGACCGGATTGGTCCGCACAGCGGACCCTACGGTTCCGTCACTCCAGGAGCTTTGCCATGCCCGCCATGCCGCCTCGCAAGTTCCTCACCAACCAGGCCGACTTCCGCGACGTCAGCCGGGGCAACCCCAAGCCGTTCACCCTCAAGGGCGAGGCGCTGGAGAAAGCGGGCCTGACGCCCGAAACCTGGAAGCTGGAGATCGTCAGCGACGGCAGCGCCACCATCGCCAAGCCGCGCTCGCTGGAAGCCAACACCGCGCTGGACTTCGCGCAGCTTCAGGAGCTGGGCAAGACGCACGGCGTGCGCATCCTCAAGGCGATGCAGTGCAGCAACATTGCCCAGCCGCTGGGCGAAGGACTGTGGGAAGGAGTGCCGCTGAGGGAAGTGCTGAAGCTGGTCGGCAAGATGAGCAACATCCGCCGGGTGTTCTTTCACGGCTTCCACAACAACGATCCCAAGCAACTCTTTCAGGCGTCGCTGTGCATGAACCAGGCGCTGGAGACGCCGCCCTGGGATTTGCCGCCCATCGTGGCTTACAAGCTCAATGGCCAGCCGCTCTCGCTGGTGCGCGGCGGGCCGGTGCGGATGTTGATCCCCTGGGCGCACGGCTTCAAGTCGATCAAATGGCTGCAAAAGATCACGTTGACGAACAACCACCAGGCCAACGACACCTACGCCAACGGCAACAACGACGTGGATTCCTACCTGAAGACCATGGCGCGGATCGACGAAGGCCCGGAGATGTTCAAGCCGGGCGAGGCGATCCACCTGACCGGCCTGGCGATGGTCGGCATGTCCGGCCTGAAGCGCGTCGAATACTGGCTGCGGCCCGATACCGGCACCCACGGCAAGCTCGACGAGGACGACCCCGCCTGGAAGACGGCGAAATGGGAGCCGTGCGTCATCGAGCCGCCGCCCAACGACTGGGGCGGCCAGCTGCCCGACGGCGTGCTGCCGAAAGACGTCTGTGGCTTCGACCCGCAAACGGGCAAGCCCAAGGACTGGCCGCTGCGCTACAGCTGGGCGCCGTGGTCCGTCACGCTCAAGGACGTCCAACCGGGCGCGTACGAATTCCGGGTGCGGACCATCGACCTCAACGGCTTCGCCCAGCCGGAACCCCGGCCGTATCAGAAGTCGGGGCAGAATTTGATACAGTACAAGCCGGTGGTGGTGATGAAGTAGTCTCACCGCTTGCGGCTTCGCACGCGGCCTGAAATGAGACTTCCGAGCCGCGCACGAAGTAAGCGGCAGGCCGCCCCGCTTACTTCGTGCGCGGCTCGGCAGACACCTCAATGATCGGCTCATTCCGGGCCGCGTGCGATATATAATGACGGAAAGTGCTGACGGTCGAACTGATGAAACTCGAATTCGCATTTCTCGCTGATGCCGCGACGCTCCAGGACAACGGTATGTTCGCCGTCGTCGGCGGCGGCTTTGACGTGGTTCTCGGCGAGAAATTCCCCGCCACGAAGTACGCGATGGCCTTGATCGGTCGTGTGCGCTTTGAGGCCGAAGAGTGTGGCAAGCACTATCGCATCCATGCTGAGATCGTTGCCCCCGATGGCCAAATCGTGCCGCCCGATTTGTGGATCGCGTTCAACCAGGCCCCTCATCCCCGGCAGCCGAATCGTTCCAACGTCACGACTTTCTGCTTTAACTTCCAGGGTGTGCAGTTTTCGGCGCCCGGAGACTATGTGTTTCGATTGTCCGATGGAACTCAAACCATCGGCCAAGTTATCCTGGAGGTAGTTCCGCAAGGAGGTCAGACATGACCCTGGTGATGTACGGTCCCCCGCTGGCGCTGATACCAAGTTGCAACGGTTCAGGCATAACCAGCGCCCCAGCAGTTGGAATGGTTGACGACTCAGCGGCATTCCTTGCCGAGGTATACCAACTGGCTGACGCCGGGAAATTGCAGGACGCCACCGACAAGATCTTTGAAACAGTCGATCGGTGCCTTCTGAATGAACAGTTCGACTATTGCAACAAGCTGCTCTCCCGAATCGATCCGCGTCGGCTGCCGACGGCCCTGATGCGGTCGTTCCTCACAATCACGTCGGCCGCCAAGGATAAGTTGCCAGCGAGAAGTGCCTTCCACGAGCAAGTCTTCCAGGAAATGAGCCGGTTGAAGGGCGAAGAGAAAGCACACCGAATCCTTGGACCGCTGGCGTAATCTCCATGCGCGGCGAACGCTTTCACCATTCCTGCCGAGACGTGCCGGCGTTGGCGATCTTCGTCATGCGGACCAACGGTGGAACGCATACCGGCATCTTGCACCGCAACCGCGGAGTCCTTTGGGTACTCGATCTCTGCTGGCACGAGCGGTTACGAAGTTCTCCCTGTCGCGATGATCTCGCCTGCGTCGTTCCTGACCTGGAAGCCGAGGAAATCAACGACCTCACCGGGATGTGCCGTCTGATCGACCGGCGGCATCAGGAACAAGCTCTCACCGGCGGGTTTCTCGTGCCGTACGCATTTCGTTTCAATCGTGAGACGACGTTCAGCGCGGTCACCGGAGAACTGCTGCTCGCCGAAGGGGTCGGACTCTCCTGTTCGACCTTCGTGCTGACCGTGTTCGAGTCAGCGAAGGTCTCGTTGGTCGATTTGACTGGCTGGCCGGCGCGTCCCGAGGATGAGGCTCAACAAACGCGGCTGCTTCGCATGATGCAGGACGGCATCCCTGGGTTTGCACCGCCCGCATTACCAGAACATGTCGAAAGGGTCCGGAGCGAACTCCCCTGCGTCCGGGTGCGGCCGGAGGAGGTGGCCGCCTCGGCGATGGCGGACGACCTACCCGCGAACTTTGAGCGCGTGGAGCGCGGCGGGCGCTGGATCATGGAATGTCTCACGGACGATATTCAGCGCGCTTGGATTTGAGGAACCCAAGTCAGCAGAATCTTGATCCGCACGTCCCGCCGCTTGCGGCTTCGCACCCGATCGCGGGTGCGAAGCCGCAAGCGGCGAACATCACTTCTTCTCCGGCAGCTTCAGCACCTCTTCGCTGACGTTCACCGGCGCTCCGGTTTTCGGCACTTCGACCTGGGCCGACCAGAGGATGCCGTTGACGAGCATGCGGCGGAATGGCTCCTTCTGAAAATTGCTGTAGGGGTGGCCCAGCGTGGTGCCGAAAGATCGGCCGCCGTCGGGACGCTCGTAGACCCAGCCGACGATCACGTCCTTGCCCTTGCGCTCGGTCACTTGCAGGAGCGGCTTGGCCTGCTTGATCGTCGGGTCGAGGTAGTATTCGTCCTCGATCTCGTACTCGTCCCAGCCCCGGCAGATCGGATGGTCGGGGATCAGCCGCTTCAGCGGGGATTTGCCGCCGCTCAGGCCGACGTTGCTGACCCAGGTGCCGCCCAGGTAGCTGAGCCAGGTCGGTCCCAGCTTCTCGAAGTTGTTCTTGTTCACCGACGAGGCCCAGTGGATCGTCACCAGGCCGACGCCCTTTTTCATCAGCTCATCCACCTGGCCGCGATGCGGACCTTCGAGCAGCAGTTCGGCGGCCGGGTTGGTGTAGACGACAATCGACTTCACGCCTTCCAACGTTTTCGCGTCCTTGGGCCAGCCGTTGGAAACCACTGCTTCGACGCCGGGCGTCAGCTCCAGGCACTTGCCGAGCATGCCGCTGACGTGCAGGTACATGTGGGTGCCGTGCGGGTGATCGGGTTCCTTGCCGATCAGGAGGATTTTCGTCTTGGGCTTGTCGTCGGCGGGCAACTCGCCGGCGGCGAACAGCAGGACCAGGAACGGCAGGAGCAAGCGGATGGAGGTTTTCATGGCGGCTTCTCCGGGCTGCGGCGGGTTGGGTCTTTCGCGGATGGTAGCAACAAGCGACGACGAACCCCAGCGGAAATCTGGGAGAAAGCGCGAACTGGGCTTGAACGATCGCACCTCGATTGGCGATGGTGGAATTAGTAATTGGTAGGCCGCTATGTGCGAAGCCGCAAGCGGCGGAGGCGCTGGAACAGCGCTCACACAACTTGTTCAGCATGGCTTGTGTCGGCCGTGCGCTGCTATCACCAAAGTCCTTACGCGCCGTCGTTGACGCGGTGAACGACGGAATGTCCGGGTCCGACATCCGCAGCGATGTAATTGCCGTGACCCAGCACCGATTTGTTCCTGGCGGGCGTGTCCGCTCGTAATACAGCGATGCCCGACCACGGTGCCCGAGACCGCCTGAACTTGCCCCGATTCCAAATTCCCATTCCCGGTGGCTGCAAAATCCCGGCTTCCGTTCGCGATGAACGGCACCGCGCGTGGGTGGAATCGCTTGGCGCCGCGCTTTGCATGAGTCCGAGGAAAAAACTACCCAGCGGCCTTGCGCCGACTGATGGCTGATGGACCGCTCCGGGCGAAGTCTTGCTTCGCCCCTGAGCGGCCGCTTCGGACTGGAAAACGTGCAGAGGTTCGCCGGGCCGTCCGTTGAGTAAATCCGGACGCGATTGAAGGGACTGGCGAGTATTCGCCGCGCCGTTTTTTCGGCACCCAGCAATGGGAGAATATCGCCTGCGACACGCGGCAGGGGCGGATAGGGTTCCGCCTGACGCTGGGGGAATCCAGTGGACCTTGCACGCTGGGGAGAGGGTGCGCGCTGGGCCGTGAAATGTGCGAAGCCGCGAGCGGCTCAGGTCATGATCTCGCGGATCGGTTCCGCTCCTTCGACGCCGACTAGCTTCTGGTCCAGGCCGCTGTGGAAGTAGGTCAGGCGCTCGGGATCGAGGCCGAGTTGATGCAGCACGGTGGCGTGCAGGTGCTTCACATGGAAGGGCTTCTCGACGGCAGCGCTGCCCAGTTCGTCGGTGGCGCCGACGCTGACGCCGCCCTTGATGCCGCCGCCGGCCAGCCACATGCTAAAGCCGTAGGCGTTGTGGTCGCGGCCGGTGCCGGTCGGATACTCGGCCGTCGGCTGCCGACCGAACTCGCCGCCCCAGATGACCAGGGTCGAGTCAAGCAGGCCGCGGCGCTTCAGGTCCTTGAGCAGCGCCGCGATGGGCTGGTCGGTCTCGCCGGCATGCTGGTCGTGATTCTTCTTCAGGTCGCCGTGGGCGTCCCAGTTGGCGTCGTTGTGATTGCCGCCGGAGTAGATTTGCACGAAGCGGACGCCGCGTTCCACCAGGCGACGGGCCAGCAAGCATTGCCGGCCGAAGACCTCGGTCTTTTTCTGGTTCAGGCCGTAGAGTTCCTGGGTCTTGACGTCTTCCTGGGTCAGATCGACGGCTTCCGGGGCATGGCTTTGCATCTTGAAGGCCAGCTCGTAGCTGGCGATGCGGGAAGCCAGGGCCTGGTTGTCGCCACGCGCCGCCTGGTGGTCGTCGTTGAACTCGCGCAGCGAGTCGAGCAGGTCGCGCTGGGCGGCGGCGCTGACGCCTTCGGGCCGCTTCAGGTCGAGGATCGGCGTGCCCGTGGCGCGGACGATGGTGCCTTCGTAGTGGGCCGGCATGTAGCCTGCGGACCAGTTCTTCGCGCCCGAGATCGGCCCGCCGTGCGGGTCGAGCATGACGACGAAGCCGGGCAGGTTCTCGTTGACGCTGCCCAAGCCGTAGTTGATCCACGAACCCATCGCGGGACTGCCGGAGAGGATCTTGCCGGAGTTCATTTGCAGCATGGCCGAGCCGTGGATCGGCGAATCGGCGGTCATCGAGTGCAGGAAGGCGATGTCGTCCACGCAGCCGGAGAGGTGCGGGAACAGGTCGCTGACCCACTTGCCGGACTGGCCGTATTGCTTGAAGGCCCAACGCGGTTCGACGATCCGGCCCTTGTTCTTGTGGCCGCTGCGCCCGAACGTCTTGACCTCGACGGTCTGGTTATCGCGGCCCTTCATGGTCGGCTTGTAATCGAAGGTATCGATCTGGCTGGGACCGCCGTACATGTACAGGAAGATGACGCTCTTGGCCTTCGCCGCGAAGTGCGCCTTCTTGGGGGCCGACGGATTGCGGAACGGTGTTGCGCCATCGGCGGCGACGGCCTGTCGAGACAGGAAATCGTCGCCGAGCAGGCCGGACAGCGCCAGGCCGGTGAAGCCAGCGCCGGCTTGCCAAAGGAATTCGCGGCGGGTGCGGTGGCAGAAGTTCGGGGTGGTCATCGTATCTCCGTGCAAAGCCGCAAGCGGCCAGGGGCGGTCAATCGAGGTAAATGAACTCGTTCAAATTCAGCGCCAATAGGCAGAACGACTTCAGTGCTTCGTCGGGCGACTGTTGATGAGTGGTCCGCATTTTGTCCAGGAAGCGCACGCCGCGCTCGATTTCCTTGGCGTTCGGTTCGCGCTGCGTGACGCGGCGCAGGGCCAGCCGGAC
>JAGVLI010001031.1 GCA_020054355.1 Planctomycetales bacterium
CGTCGCCGGGCCGCCCGTGCTCGAACGGTTGGTGGACTGGAACCTCGCACTGGCCGAGGCCGGTTCGTTGACCGAGCGCGGCCGCATCTACGCGGCGCAACAGAGCGCCTTGCAGCAAGCCGTGGGCAAGTTGCCGGCCGAGGACCGGGAGCTCGCTTCCTTGCTGCTGGACAACGGTTCCCGGCTGGCGGCGCAGGACGATCCCATCGCTGAAGCCGAGCGCTTCAGCAACGTGGCCGACAAGCTGGTGGAAAAGCTGCAAACCGCCGCGGAGGGGAAGGACCAACCGGCGGTCGATCGCTATGCTCGCTTGCAGACCCAAGTGGCCAAGCGCGGCGTCGGCGACCGTCTCGCCAAGGTCGAGGACAGCGGCGCGCTCAACTTCGAGGCCGAACGCCGGTTGGAGAGGATCATCCTCCGCGATTCCAAGCGGATGAAGCAATTGGTCGATCTCCTGGAGCGGCAACCCGAACTGAAGCGTAAGGACATCCGCCAGGAGTTGGAGTTGCCGACCAAGCTGCCGCGCCATCTCGCCGACCTGGATTTCGATTTCGAAGCGTGCGATCGTCCGGCCGTCATCGGCCAGCCCACTATGTTCCGTGTCCGGCTGGCGAATCGCGGCAAGCATCCGCTCGCCAAGATTCAACTGGTCGCCACTGTGCCGGATGAATTCGAGGTGCGCGATCCGAAGGGGCCCAACGGCTATCGGCGCGACGGGCAGCAAGTCATTTTCCGGCCGTTGCACACGTTGGCTCCGGGCCAAGCCGCTGACTTTGAATTGCAGGTCGTGCCGTTGCGCACCGGTCAGGTCAAATGGCGGGCGGAATTGCGCTCGAAGCAGATTGGTTATCGGCCGGTGCTCCGAGAAATCAAAACAGCTATCGTGGCCGAAAAGCGTTGAAGCGAGTCATCGTTCAAAAACGGGAGGTATAGTTATGTCGCTGCTGCGTTCGTTGGTCGTGTGCGGTCTGTTCTTCGGCCTGGTCGGCGTCGCCGATGCCGCCAAGGCCGCGAAAAAGCAAGCTGCCGCCGGGACGATCCGGGGCACGGTCAAGGAAGTGACACCCGACAAGGACAACAAGGACGTCGGCACGCTGACGATCCAGACCGTCGCCAAGAAAAAGAAGAAGGCTGCCGCCGCCGCGGCCGACGCCGCCCCGGCGGGCGAGACCAAGAAGATCGTCATCACCAAGGAAACCAAGATCGAGAAGGTGGATGCCCCCGCCAAGGGGCAGAAGAAAGCGCCCTTGGCCGCCGGCACCTCCGCCAAATTCAGCGACCTGCAGACCAATGCGAACGTGGTCGTTACGCTGAAGACCGGCACCGACACGGCCGAGAAGGTGCAAATCGTCGCCGGTGGTAAGAAAGCGAAGAAGGCCAAGAATCAGTAACTTCCTGCAAGCGGACTTGATGGCGGGCGGCGCACTTGCCCCGCGCCGCTCGCCCATCGGTCATACCGGAGGACGACTGTACCATGCGCATCACGGCCAAGCTCTTGCTGAGCCTGCTGACGATGTTCATCATCTGGACGGTGGCCACCGAAGCCGCCCCGAACGGCCGCGACCCGCTCAGGCTGGCCGGCGACATCGACAAGTTCATCAACCAGCGGTTGGCGGAAGCGAAAATCCCGGCCTCGTCGCTGGCCGACGATGCCGAGTTCATCCGCCGGGCGACCCTGGACATCATCGGCCAGATTCCCACGGCCGACCGCGTCGTCGCTTTCCTCAAGGACGCCGATCCGGAGAAACGGCGCAAGCTGATCGACGAACTGCTGGCCGACAGCGACTACGGCGAGCATTTCGGCTCGATCTGGTTTCATCAGATGATCAAGCGCGACAGCGACAACCGTCTGCTGATCGCGCCGAATTTCGAGACCTGGCTCGCCGAACGCTTCAACAAGAACGCGAGCTGGAACAAGACGGTCAGCGAAATCCTGACGGCTGAAGGTTCGCGCGACAAGAATCCCGCCACGGTGTTCTGGCTGGCGCACGTCGGCGCGGACCGGGAACCGGAACCCAACCGGGTGACGGCCACGGCCATGAAGTTCTTCCTCGGCATTCGCCTGGAATGCTGCGAGTGCCACAATCATCCGTTCTCCACGATGAAACAAACGGATTTCTGGGGAGTCGCCGCGTTTTTCGGCCAGGTGGACGCTGAGGGCACCCGGAACATGCAAGTCAAGGCCGGCGCCGCGCCGTCCATCATTGAAAACGGCGTCATCAAGGGCAAGGCCAAGGGCAAGCTGGCCAAGAACGACCGGCCAGCGCCGTCCGGCGCGATCGTGATCCCCGATACCAATGGCAAGACCGTGAAGGCCAAGTATCTCCTGGGCAGCGAGCCGCCCGTCGCCGGCAAAGCGCAGCTCCGGCCGACCTTCGCCGCCTGGGCGACTTCGCCGACCAATCCCTTCTTCGCGAAGGCGGCGGTGAATCGCTGGTGGGCGCATTTCTTCGGACGC
Source organism: Planctomycetales bacterium (assembly GCA_020054355.1). Taxonomy (GTDB): domain Bacteria; phylum Planctomycetota; class Planctomycetia; order Gemmatales; family Gemmataceae; genus JAGVLI01. Next base: position 2,459 of record JAGVLI010001031.1, read on the forward strand.
GGCCTGGTGTCGCCGATCGACGATATGCGGCCCGACGCCAAGCCCACGCATCCGCAGTTGCTGGACGCGCTGGCCAAGGAGTTCACCGACTCCGGCTTCGACCTCAAGCACCTGATCCGCTGCATTTGCAACAGCCAGACTTATCAGCGGAGCAGCCTGCCGCGCGCCGACAACAAGAAGGATGAAGAGCTGTACAGCCACGCGGCCATGCGCATGATGACGGCGGACATGCTGTATGAATCCCTGGAGGTGGCGCTGAATCATTCACCCGCCGGGGCCAAGAACGCCGCGGCCAAGAATGCCAAGCGTATGGCCGGCGGCCCGCGCGAGCAGTTCCGTCAGTTCTTTCACACGGAAGCGGACGATGACGCCAGCGCCATGGCCGACTACGCCCACGGCATTCCCCAGGTGCTGCGGCTGATGAACTCGGCGCAGATGAACGACACTACTGCTGTGGTCGGCAAGCTGATGAAAGCGGAAAGCGCCCCGGAAAAGCTCGTCGAGGCGCTCTACCTGCGCATCCTGTCGCGGCTGCCCACGCCCAGCGAAACCAAGCGCATGACGGCCTACGTCAAGAGCGAGAAGGACGCGGCGCGCGGCTACAACGACATCATGTGGGTGCTGCTCAACAGCAGCGAGTTCATGTTCAATCACTAAAGCCGTAGGGTCCGCTGTGCGGACCGTTGATCCAAAATGGTCCGCACAGCGGACCCTACGAGATGGGAGATTCCCAACCATGTTCTATCGCGAGTTGAATCGCCGCGACCTGCTGAAGTATGCCGGCGTCGGCCTGCTCAGCGCCCCGACCTCCGGATGGCTCAACGTGCTGGCCGCTCGCGCCGCCGAGCAGTCCGCCAGCGAGAAGGCCAAGCACAAGAGCTGCATCTTGCTCTTCATGCACGGCGGGCCGAGCCATATCGACACCTTCGACCCCAAGCCGGACAACAAGACGAGCGAACTGAAGGCGATTCCCACCGCCGTCAATGGCATCCAGCTTTCGGAAGCGCTGCCCAAGGTGGCAGCGCAGATGAAGAGCCTGGCCCTGCTGCGCGGCATGTCCACCAGCGAGGGCAGCCACGGCCGGGCGCGCTACTACATGCACACCGGCTACCGGGAAGGCGTCGGCGGCGTCATCCATCCCAGCCTGGGCGCCATCGTTTCGTCCCGCCTGGGCAACCAGGAAGAAGCCCTGCCGAATTTCGTGTCGGTCGGCGGCCAGTCCTACGGTTCGGGATACCTGGGGCCGTTCCATGCCCCGCTGGACGTCCGCGACCCCGCCAAGGGCGTGGAGAACATGCAGCCGATCGACGCGCTCACTGCCTTCGACAAGCGCGCCAACCTGCTCGATGAAGTCGAAAAGGGCTTTCTCGACCGCGTACAGACCGCGTCCGCCGAGGCCCACAAGACGACCTATCAGCGGGCCGCCCAGCTGATGCACTCGCCCAAGGCCAAGGCGTTCGACCTGAGCGCCGAGCCAGCCGCCATGCGCGACGCCTAC
>JAGVLI010000746.1 GCA_020054355.1 Planctomycetales bacterium
AGCCTGACACTCCGCAGCGTGTCAGGCTGGAAAGCCTGACCTACAAGATTCGCTCTTCAGGTTTGATGATCCAGCCATGAGCAAAGAAGATCAACTGCGAAAAGCACTCGACGGCGGCATTGTCGCCATCGTTCGTTCCCCGGATTCCGCGCTGCTGGTCGATGCGTGCCGTGCTCTGGCGGACGGCGGGGTGACGACGGTCGAAATCACCATGACGGTGCCGAACGCCCTGGACGTGCTGCGGCAAGTCCGGCAGACGCTCGGCGACCGCTTGTTGCTGGGGGCCGGCACGGTCCTCGATCCGGAGACGGCGCGCGCCGTGCTGCTGGCCGGGGCCGAGTTCATCGTGGCGCCGACCGTAAACCTGGAAGTGATCCGGCTCTGTCAACGCTACGACAAGCTGGTGATGCCGGGCGCTTTCACGCCGACGGAAATCCTGGCCGCGTGGGAAGCGGGCGCGGACATCGTAAAGGTATTTCCAGCTGAAGTGTTGGGGCCGCCCTTTTTCAAGGCGGTGCGCGGGCCGTTGCCGCAGATCCGCCTGATGCCCACTGGCGGAGTGGACTTGACCACGGCGGCGGCTTTTCTCAAGGCGGGGGCTTGCTGCCTAGGCGTCGGGAGCCAGCTGGTCGATCCGAAGCTGGTGGCCGAGCGCAACTTTGGCCGGATTCGGGAACTGGCCGGTCAGTATGTCGAGGTCGTGAACCGGACCCGCGAGGAAATGCGAAAATAACAAAGCCCGCCGCGCCAGCAAGGTACAGGCAATTCCCTTGCTGGCGCGGCGGGCTGGCGTTGATCGAGAGCTGCCTATTCGGACTTCTTCGGAAACTCGAGGCCGTCCACGAGCTTGGAATCGCTGTTGCCGAGCTTCTGCGCCTGGGCTTCGCGCATCGTCACCGTCACAACGACCTGGTCGCCTGCCGGGCCGGCCACCAGATAGAAATTCTGCAACACCCGCAGACCATCCATGTCGCCTAGCGCCGATACCCGGTAGACCCAGTTGCCCTTCGGGGAGCGCACCTCGCCGTCGTCGCGGATTTCGTCGGGTTCCCAGCCGGGCGTGTCGGCGATGGTCTCCTTGAACTCGTCGGCCGACAGGTGCTTGCCCGCCTCCGCCTTGGTCCAGGCGGTGACGGTTGCCTGGGCCACCCAGTCGCCGCGATCCATCAGGCGCAGGATCAGGTGATCGTCGGTCTGGCCCGCCAGTTGCCAATCGCGCTCGTAGTTCAGCTGAAAGCGGCCCTTGCCGTCCTGGTGGGCCAGCTGCAAGAAGGCGGCCGGCGGCGCTTCGACGCCTTCGGGCACCTTGGCCAGCTTGAATTCGTGGACTTCCTTGGGGCCTTTGGGGAGATAGGTCCGTTCCACGGTCCAGGTCGCTTCCATCGTGGTCGCGGGGCTGGCCGGCCCCTGGTCGCGCACGTCCTGCTGTTTCCAGGTCGCCGACACCAGCCGCTGCTGCTGGAGGTCGTAGATGCAGCTGGCATCGACGGTCAGCTTGACGCTGGCGCCCAGGTTGATGCCGTTGGCCTTGCCGGTGACACTCAGGCGGGCCTGGTTGTCCTGGACCGCCTCCAGCTTCGCGGTCAGTTCGTGATCCACCAGCGCCTCGAACGCGCACAACCCCTGCGCGACGGCGCTGGGCAGCTTCCAGGTTTCACCCACCTTGACGGCCTTGGCCGGCAGCACGCCGATCAGGGCCAGCGTGTCGAAGTGTTCCAGGGTTTCCAACTCATCGCGGGTCAGGCTGCCGTCGGGGGAGTAGGTGTAGTACTGATCCTTGACGCGCTGGGCGACGATCAGCCGCCGCTCGTCGCGGATCGTCCGCTCCGTGGGCTTGCCATCGCCCGCCTTGATGGCGACCCGGGCTTGGTGGTAGTGCCGGGCGACCTTGATCGGCACGCCGGCGTCGTCCAGGCGCAGAATGTGCTCGGGAAACTCGTGCGCGGCGCTGGCCTGGATGGCGACCGGCACCGGCTTGTCCTCGCGCTGCACGCGCCATTCGCCCGCGAGCTTCATGGCCAACTTCAGCTGGCAGCAGTCGCCCGGCTGGAGGTTTTCGGTCAAGGAATAAGTTTGAGCCAGGCCGGGTTGAGCCACGGCCAAGGCTACAAACAGAATCGCCAGATTGCGCCAGCGGGTCATATTCTCCCCTCCCTCGAAAGCTCCACGAGCGCGCCAGCCTCGGCCGTGCTCCTGGGACGGTTCTGCGAAATGGGGCGGGACTGTACTGAGGGATCGACCGCGCGTCAAGCGTGGCTCGAGCGTTCGAGCGTGCCCCGGCCGGTATTTCGATTGACCGCCTCCGCTAAACTTGCTAGATTTTACCTGTTTTGGTGGCTTGAGCCATTTTCAGTGCCATCGGGCAGCATTCCTCCCTTTTTACTTGAGGAGCGGTGATGAATCCGGAACACGACCCTGCGGAGAAAAAACCCGCCAAGCAGGAACAGGAGCCGTCCTTCATCGAAGGCGAACTGACCGACGAGGAGCTGCGCCAGGTGACGGGCGGCGCTCTCACCAGGTCCGCTCGCGGTAAGCGCTACGGGCCGAGGATTTATGGCGACGGTTAACCCTGATTGCCTTTCCCATTTGATTCCGGTTCATACGCAAGCGCTGATTGGTATTCCGGCCGTCGAGCTGTTATTGTTGGGGAAAGCGGGTATCCAGCCATTGGACGCCGTCTTTCCCTTTTTCGTTTTCCGGAACCAGCCGCCATGCCTGACACGCTCGCACCTGCCGGCAAGGGCAAGACCAGCATTTTCCGGCCGGCCGCCCTGGAGCAACTGGCCGTCCGGGAGTCGATTGACACGCCGCTGCGCGTGACCACGCTGCGGACCTGGGTGCCGTTGGTCTGCCTGGGCATCCTGGTGCTGATCGGCCTGCTCTGGAGCGTCTTCGGCCGCATTCCGATGGCCGTCACCGGCCGGGGGGTGCTGATCCGTCCGGGCAAGGTCGTCAGCCTGCAAGCGCCGGCCGCCGGCCAGCTGCAAGCCTTGTACGTCCGCGAGGGCGACTGGGTCGAAAAGGGCAAGGTGGTCGCCGCGCTCGATCAGGCCAGCCTGCGCCAGCAGCTGGAGCAAGAGCAGGCCAAGCTGCTCAAGGTCCGCACCGAGTACGACGCCATCGCTGCGCTGCAGCAAATGCGCACCACGTTGGAAAAGAGCATCATCGAGCTGCGCAGCCAGGACTTGACCAAGCGCGTCAAGGAGACACAGAACCTGGCCGACCGCATCCGCGAAACCAACGTCGAATCGGTCAAGCAGCAACGGCAGAACATCGCGCGGGCCATCGAGCTAGGCCGCGAGATCAGCCGGATTCAGAAGGACCGTCTCGAACAGCTGCAGAAACTTCGCGCCAAGAGCGCCGTCGGCAGCGAGGAGCTGATGCAGGCGGAGCAAAATTATCTGCAAGCACTCAGCCGCGAAGTCGAGCTGCAAGGCCAGCAACAGCAACTCGACCTGCGCAACGAGCAGGTGCAGGACACCTATCTGGACAAGATGGACAAGGTCTCGCAGCTGCGGAGTCAGCTCAGCGAGCTGCACCTGCAGGACAAGAAGCTCGAACAGCAGAACCTGGAATTGCTGACCACCCAGAAGCTGGCCCTGCTGGAAGTGCAGCGGTCCATCGACCGGCTGGAGCTGTCGCTGGAAAAGCAGGGCAAGATCACCAGCGAGCACACCGGCCGGGTGCTGGAGCTGACCGTCGGCGCGGGCCAGGTGCTGACGCCCGGCCTGAAGATCTGCACGATCGTCGAGGAGGACCAGTCCAGCCCGCTGGTGTGCCTGACGTACTTCACCGGCAAGGACGGCAAGCAAGTCCTGGCGGGCATGACCGCCCGCATCGCATTGGACTCCGTGCAGCGAGAGCGCTTCGGCTGCGTGGTCGGCGCGGTGCGTTCGGTGTCGCCGTTCCCGGTGAGCAAGGAAGCAGCGGTCAATAGCATCGGCAACTCGGAGCTGGCCCGCGTGCTGATGGACAAGGACCGGCAGATCGAGGTATTCCTGGAACCGATCCCGCATGCCGAGACCGCCAGCGGATATGCCTGGACCTCGTCCAAAGGGCCGAACCTGAAGCTGACGGCCGGCAGCACCGCCACGGTGCAGGTGACGGTCGAATCGCGGGCGCCGATCACCTTCGTGCTGCCCTTCCTGCGGCAGTGGATGGGGGATTGAAAGTAGCCCGCCGCTCC
>JAGVLI010000961.1 GCA_020054355.1 Planctomycetales bacterium
ATCTTGAAGCTGGCATCGTAGTCGGGCATGGGCGCTCCGAAGGTTGGGTGAAAAGCTCAAGACTTGCCGAGCACCAGGTCCAGCGGCCAGCAGCCCAAAACATGGGGGCCGGGGCCGCGACAGTGGTTCAGGATGTCGGCATGATCGCAGCCGGCGTCTTCCAGGGCATCGGCGAGGATCGGCAGGCGGTCGAAGGCACGGTCGGCGTAAATCGCGGTGGCGAGCGACATGACCGTGACAGTCTGCCAGGCTATAACGGACTTCGTAGCAGAAAACGGGGCACCCACTACGTCCCGGAGCACTTGCATCTGTGCCTGCATTTCCGCTTCGCTCGATGCACCTGCAATCGCGTCATCGCCACCACTCGCCTTGGTAGCGGCAAAAACTGCCTCGCGTGCGCGGCACGCAGCTTCACAGACCACCGAAGTTGAAACGTTGACGCCAGATGGCGTTGGGTAGAATTTTCGAGTTTGGTCCAATGTCGCTGCGAACGCCACGGCTGAACTTGCACTGGATTGGGCAGCCATCATGTAGGCATGTGGAAAGATGGTTCCATCAGACGCGCGGCATTGCTTTTCAAGATTCTCACCGATTTCTTGGGCTTGCCTGCGATGTAGCTCAAGCTCGGCTTTGCCACAACCGTTGTCCGCGAATGTTTCCGCTACCGCGATTGTCCGATGGCACCGCCCATCTCCCAGCAAGTGCGAAACTCGATGGCAACACCCTAAAGTGAACAGCCTTAATTTTCTTGAGCTGATCGTCTTTTCCACAAGATAGATCAGTTTCTCGACGTTGTGGGCTTGGGTCCATTCCTCTGCCGTCATCACAGGTTCTCCGTTGGTTTAGGCCATTCGCCCCATTCGCACGAACTCGTCTTGCCCGCGGGCACCCTCTCTTGTTCTAATATCTACTTCCCCATTCGCACCGACAGGGAGGTTGCGTGCGTTGAAGACCGCCGTCATCATCCCGACGCCATTGCTTGCCGGGCAGCTCCTGCCGGCGGTGCGCGATTTCCTTTGGGAATTCCTCGTCTTCGGCCTGAAGGAAGCGCGGGCCTGCATCTTCGCCGGCAGTTTCTTCGTCCTGCTGCTGGTGTCGAAGCACTTGCCGTTGTTCGGCCTGGCGCGCTATGACTTTCTTTGTCTGGCCGCGCTAGCGTTGCAAGCGATATTGCTGCTTACTCGCGTCGAATCGCGCGATGAAGCCCTGACGCTCTGCGCCTTCCATGTCATCGGCCTGGCGCTGGAGATTTTCAAGACGCACCCGGCCATCGGCTCGTGGAGCTATCCCGAGGAAGGCTTCCTCAAGATCGCCGGCGTGCCGCTCTACAGCGGTTTCATGTACGCTGCCGTCGCCAGCTATATGTGCCAGGCTTGGCACCTGCTGCGACTCGACCTGGTCGATTATCCATCGTACAAGCTGAGCGTTCCGCTGAGCATCGCCGTCTACCTGAATTTCTTCACGCATCATTACTTCTACGACCTGCGCTGGCTGCTGCTGGCCGGCGTGCTGCTGGTGTTTCGCCGCTGCCAGGTGCTGTTCACGGTGATCGAGAAGCAGCGCTCGATGCCGTTGGTCCTGGCGTTCTTCCTGGTCGGGTTCTTCATCTGGGTCGCCGAGAACATTTCGACGTACCTGGGCGCCTGGGTTTATCCCGAACAGCGGGCCGGCTGGCAGATCGTTTCGTTCGGCAAGATCAGTTCCTGGATGCTGCTCGTCATCATCAGCGGCATGATCGTCGCCGATCTGAAGCAGTTCCGGGAGAAGAAAATCACGCGCTCGCCTTCGGCTCACGGCTAAACGGACAAGGAGGTCCGACCATGAAAACCGCCATCATCATTCCGGCTCGATACGGCTCCCAGCGGCTGCCCGGTAAGCCGCTGCTAAAAGCGACCGGCAAATATCTGATCCAGCATGTCTACGAACGGGCTTGCCAGGCGAAACACGCCTCCGAGGTGATCGTCGCCACCGACGACCCGCGCATCCTGGCGGCCGTCGAGAGCTTTGGCGGCAAGGCCATGCTGACCGGCCGGGACCACGCCAGCGGCACCGACCGCATCGCCGAAGTGGACGCCAAGCTAGATGTCGATGTCGTGGTGAACTTGCAAGGCGACGAACCGCTGATCGAGCCGAAATGCCTGGACTTGCTGCCCCAACTGCTCCAGGACGACCCGAACGCCGATATGGCCACCCTGGCGGTGCCGCTGCGTTCGATCGAGCAATGGCGCAATCCGAATTGCGTGAAGGTGGTCTGCGACAAGCGCGGCCGGGCGCTCTACTTCAGCCGCAGCCCGATTCCCTATGTCCGCGACGGCGAACCGAAGTTCAACGACGACCCGCCCATTTTCTTGCAGCACCTCGGACTGTACGCCTACCGCCGATCCGTGCTGTTCCACATTGCCGCCTCGCCGCCGGCCCCGCTGGAAAAAGCTGAAAAACTGGAGCAACTCCGAGCCATGGCGCTGGGCTATCGCATCCATGTCGGCGTGGTGGAGCAGACGAGCATCGGTGTGGACACCTATGAGGATTACGAGCGCTTCGTGAAGATGAACAAGCAGGTCGCCAAGAAATGCGTGGTGCAGGCGGCGTGAACATGCCGATTCGCGACGCTTCGCAGAAGCGTTGAATCGCTCAACGCTTCTGCGAAGCGTCGCGAATCAACAGAAACTTTCTGTCTGCGCCTTTTTTTCGATTATTCTCCCGGCGCCACGTCGATGCCCAGGCGGCGCGTCACCCGGTCCATCGCGCGGCTGAGCTTCTTGCGCACCGCTTCGGGAGTCGAGCCGACTTCCTTGGCGATCTCCGCCCAGTCCTTGCCCTGGGCACGATGCTCGGCCAGCACCCTTTCCTCATCCATCATCTGCCCGCGCACCGCTTGCACGAGTTCCCGTTCGGAAATGATCTGGCTCGGCGTGCCGACGCCGGCATC
>JAGVLI010000156.1 GCA_020054355.1 Planctomycetales bacterium
CAGTCGCCGCAGGCTGTTGCCGGGGCGCAGGCTGGCTGCTGGAGCGCACCGGGGCGTTCGTTCGTCAGCTGCACACTCGGAGTACACTGGCCCTGGAGAAAGTGCAGAATCTTGGCTGGCGGGTTGGCGGCGTCGCGCTGGAAACCGTTTGCGGCGGCTTGCTGCTGGGCAGCCTGGCGGGCTTGACCAAGGGCAACATGCCAGGCCGGATGCAGGACGAGTACATCGCCTTTGCCATTCTCGCCGGCCTGGCGCTGGGCTTGATGGTCGGCCTGGGCAACTACTTGCCCGCCCGGAATTGCCAGCAGGAATAACGGCTACTTCGTCGGTTCGATGCCGAAGTCCCGGATCGTGAACATTGGCCGATACTCGTATTTCGCGAGCCGTTCCCGCGCCCCTTCCAAGCGATCCACGATGCAGGTGACGACCACTACCTGCGCGCCGATGCGCTCCACCTCGGCAATCGCTTGCTCGACCGAACCGCCCGTGGTCAGCACATCATCGATGACCGCCACGCGCCAGCCTGGCTGCACCTGGCCTTCCAATCGCTCCTGGCTGCCATGCCCTTTCGCTTGCTTGCGGACGAAGAAGGCTTCCACGCTCCGGCCCTCTTCGTGGTAGCGCAGGGCTGCCGCAGTGGCCATCGGGATTGCTCCCACCTCCAGTCCGCCGATGGCCTGCACGTCCAAGTCCTTGGTCATCTGCCAGAGCATTTCGCCCAGCAGCCAGGCGGCTTCCGAGTTGAAGATCGCTTTCTTGCTGTTGATGTAGTAGGTGCTTTCCTTGCCCGATGCCAGCGTGAACTTGCCGAACGAGACCGCGCGGCTCTTGAACACTTCCAGCAGGCGGGTTTTCGTATCCGCACCCATGAATTGACTCCCTGTTGCTTACCCACGTCGTACCGTTTACCCAGTCAGGTAGGGTCCGCTGTGCGGACCAGACCCCGATGAAAGGTGAGATTCAATGGTCCGCACAGCGGACCCTACGCGGTTTTGACCGGCGATCCTTGCCCTGGCAGTACCGCTTACCCAGTCTGCCAGTAGTTATAGCCATTTCCACTCGACGGAATCACCAGAATCGTTAGTATCCGCCCCCTCTCTGGTCGATGGAAAGAAGAGACATTCTCTCGAGGGATTGCCATGTCCTCCTCGCAGCCGACTGCTGCTCCGGATAAACTTCGGCAGCGCCGCCTGGGACCGACGCTGGCCGCGTTCGTCATTGGCTTGCCCCTGTCCGCCGCCATTCTCTGGCCGGCATATTACGGATCGCTCCAGGGCACGCTGCTGGCGCGCTACGTCAGTCATCCGGTCGAGGTGGCCGAGGTAATCCTGTTCTGCTGCGCGCTGGGAGCGTTGGCGGTCAAGCTGCTCGGCTCGGTTGCCGGCAATGCCGCGCTGAGCCGCCAGTTGCTGCCCGCCTGGGACGGCAGGCCGGTGCCGGTCAGCGAAGCAGCCCAGCTGCTCGCCGAAGTGGAAAAACGACCCGGCTGGCTGCGACGCACCCTGCTCGGCCAGCGCGTCTCGGCCATCCTGGAATTCCTGCGGCTGCGCGGCTCCACAAGCGAGCTCGACGATCACATGCGGGCGCTCGGCGACAACGATTTCGGCAATCAGGAAGGCAGCTACTCGCTGATCCGCTTCATCACCTGGGCCATCCCCATCCTGGGCTTCCTGGGTACCGTGCTCGGCATCACCGACGCCATTGCCGGCGTGACTCCGGAGCAACTCGAACAATCGATCAGTTCCGTCACGGACGGCCTGGCGCTGGCCTTCGACACCACGGCCCTGGCCTTGGCCCTGACCATGGTCGCCATGTTCTGCACCTTCCTGGTCGAGCGGCTGGAAGAAGGGGTGCTGCAAGGGGTGGAGCGCTTTGTCGAGATGAACCTGGGGCATCGCTTCGAGCGGACGGGCGCGGCGGGCGGCGAGTTCGTCGAAGCCATCCGGCAGCAGAGCCAGGTCCTGCTCCAGGGCACCGAAAAGCTGGTCCACAAGCAGGCGGAAATCTGGGGGAAAGCCCTCGACGAAGCGGGCAAGCGCCGGACAGCGCTGGAAGCGGAGTTCCAGAGCCAGCTGAGCACGGCCCTGGCCGCGGCGCTCGACAAGAGCCTGGCGGAACATGCTCAGCGGCTCGCGGGCCTGGAAAAGCAAGCTGCTGCTCATACCGCCGAACTGACCAAGAAACTGGAGGGTCTGGGCAAGATCGCGGATGGCCTAAAAGCACAGGCCGAAGCGCTGAATCGCCTGCAGGAAGGCGAGAAGCAACTGATTCACCTGCAAGAGCGCCTGGAGCAAAACCTGGCGGCACTAGCTGACGCGGGTGCTTTCCAGGAAGCGGTGCATAGCCTGACGGCCGCCATCCACCTGCTGACCTCGCATACTTCGCGGCCGACCGTACCCCTGCGGAAACCCGGAGCGGCGGCATGAAGCGGCGGCGGCAAACGCTGCAGGTCTCGACGTTCCCATTCCTGGCCGTGCTGCTTTGCACGATGGGTTCGTTAATCCTGATCTTGATGGTCATGGATCGCCGGGCCAGGCTCGTCGCGCTTGCGCGCATTCAGAGTGCCGTCGCCCAGCGGACCGCCGAGCAGGAAGCAGCCGACCGCGCCCGAAAAGCGGAATGGGAGCGCGCGCGTCAAGCATTGCGCGATTCCCTGGAGAACCAACTGCGAGAACTTCGGGGCGAGAAGGGCAGCGCCGAGGAAAAGGCCCAGCACATCGTCCGAGAGATTTCTGCCGTGGAGGCGGCACGCAAGGACTTGCAAAGCCGCGTCCAAGCCCAACGGGGCGAGCTGAGCCAGAAGGTTCGGGAACTGGAACAGCAAGGCATGGAAGCCAGCTCGCGGACCAAGCTGACCGAAAGCGCCCGAGCCGAATTGCATCGGCTGACGGCCGACCTCGACGCGATGGAGCGGACGCTCGCCGACCTGAAGGCGCTGCGCCAGAAGAAGGAGCAGGCTTTTTCGCTGGTTCCCTATCGCGGCAAGCACGGCGACAACCGCCGGCCAATCTACGTCGAGTGCAATTCGCGCGGCGTCGTCTTTCAACCCGGCCGAGTCGCGCTCGACGGCTATGAAGTGTCCCCGCTGGCGATTCGCAAGGAAATCGACCGGCGGCTGGCTCGGTATCGGGCCGACGCGGCTCCGCAAGAATCGAAGGAACAGCCAGCTTATGTGTTGATGCTGCTGCGGCCCTCCGGCATCCGCAACTACTACCAGTTCGTCAGCGCCCTGGCCGGACTCAAGATCGACTTCGGCTACGAACTGCTCGAAGAGGGCTGGGAACTCGCGTTCGCGGACGATGATCGTCAAGCCGGCCCCATGCCCTGGACAGGCGGTTCGGGAACCGGAGGAAATCTGGGCAAGGGCGGCCCTGGCAGCGCAAGCGCGCGGCCCGGTGGTTCCTGGGCTGGGGCCGACGCGGGAATCGGATTTGGCGGCGGTTCCCCTGGATCAACGTCCCGCAATGGGGGCAGTCCCGGAACCGGCAACGGCGGCGGTTCTCCTGGATCAACGTCCCGTACCGGCGGCAGTCCCGGAACCGGCAACGGCGGCGGCAGTCCCGGAACCACGGGAACGAAAACTTGGGCTGGCTCGGGCAACGGAATAGGCGGCGCTTCGTCTGGGGCTGGTGCGGGCACTGGCAACGGTGCTCCCCCGGCAATCCCTGGAAGTCCCCTGATGCCAGGCGGGCGTACCGCTGGAACGACTGCCGGCGGCTCGCAGGCCGGCGGAAGCTGGTCGCCGCTGATGGGCAGCGGAGCCTCGACAAATTCCGGCAGTCAGGCTGGAGGTGCGGCCAGCGGAGGCGCGGCAAACCCCGGTAGTCAGCCTGGGACCGCGACTTCGGCGGCGCGTGGGAATCAATCGGCTCAGGCCGGTGGAAGTTCGGCGCACTCCGGTACGGGGCAATTTCCGATCGCCAGTTCCCAGCCACGGACTCCTGGAAACGGCAATCCGAGCGGTGGAACTGGCTTGGCGGGGCAGGCCGGCAACGCGCAGGCCGGTGGAACTGGCTTGGCGGGGCAGGCCGGCAACGCGCAGGC
>JAGVLI010000538.1 GCA_020054355.1 Planctomycetales bacterium
CTGCGGAGATTGGCCTTTGTCCTGCCACGGCGGCCGGCCGCCCCAGGCGCTGCACCTGACCGGGGCGGCATGTAGGCTTTCCGTGACGTGCAGCCCACCGAGCCGCCGCCGCAGGAGAGCGGTACCCGTCGGAGCGGCCCCGGAAATAAGCCACTGCTTACTGGAGCATTGATGGAACAGTTCCTTGGCGTGCCGCTTGACACGAAGGCGATCCCTCAAGCAGTCCTGAACATCGCCAACAAGGAGCGGAGCAATCTGTTCCCGTGGAATGGCCAGTTCTCCCCGCAGCTTGTGGAAGCTCTGCTCGCGGCGTTCGCTCAGGAGGCCAAAACGGTCCTCGATCCGTTCGTCGGCAGCGGGACGGTGATTCATGAGGCGGCGAAGCTCGGCAAGGAAGTGTTCGGGGTCGAGATCAACCCTGCCGCGTTCAAGATGGCTCAAACCTACCGGCTGATGCGGCTCACCCATCGAGAGCGGAGACGAGTCGTGGACCGGGTGGACGACCGACTTGCCGACGCTCTGCCCGATCCGACCTCCCTGTTCAGCCACGGCAACGGCAAAGCCGCGGGAGACGTGAAAGGGGCCGTGCTCGCCGTCCAGCAGGAAGCTGGAGCGGAGTGGGAGCAGGTCGTCATCGAGGCCCTCGTTATTCTCCTGGACTTCTACAAGGACTGTACCGCCGAAAAGGTGACCAGGATTTGGAGCCGGCTGCGATCCACGCTCCTGGCGTTCGAGCATGCCGTTCAACCCATCAATGTTATTCATGGAGACGCCAGAAAAATGCCGGTTCCGGACGGTTCGGTTGACTTCGTGCTGACCTCTCCCCCGTACATCAATGTGTTCAACTACCACCAGCACTACCGCCGCTCCGCGGAGGCCATCGGCTGGAACCTGCTTGAAGTCGCCAGGGCCGAAATCGGGTCAAACCGCAAGCACCGCGGGAACCGGCTCCTGACGGTTGCTCAGTATTGCCTGGACATGGCCCAAGCGCTGGGCGAGCTCGCCCGCGTCTGCCGGGAAGGCGCCCATGTGGTCCTGGTCGTGGGCCGGGAGTCGAACGTTCGGAAGACGCGGTTCTACAATGGCGACATCGTGGCGAACCTCGCCGTCCGGTCCCTCGGCTGGTCCTTCCTCCTGCGTCAAGAGCGGGCGTTCATGAACCGCTTCGGCAGCAACATCTTCGAGGACATCCTCCACTTCGCGGTGAAGAAGCCGGTCCAGGCCAGCCGGACCGAGCCGCGGGAGATCGCCGGGGAAGTATTGACCGAGGCGCGCGGCCGGGTGCCGGACGAGGCCAGGGCCGACCTCGAAGACGCCCTCTCCAGCCTGGCCGACGTGAAGCCGTCCCCACTGTTCGACCCGCGTGCCGCGTCGTCCACCGTCACGACCAGGAAGTGAGGCCCGCCCATGTCTTTCCCGACGCCGCACCTGGAGAAGCTGACTGCCGTTCTCGACAACGAGAAGCTGAAGGCCGTGGACAAGCCTCGGCTCCAAGCCGCCATCGAGAAGTACAAACAATGGATCGCGGACCTGGACGCTGTGACTGGCGCCCCGGATGAGCGCCTCAAGAAGTTGGTGGCCGTGCTGAACGAGTACCGGCTATGGGTGGACGTGGACCTGGTGTTCGACAGTCCGGACGACTTCCTCTACCGGCAAAAAGGGCAACTGAAGCTGGACAGCAGCATCATCGAGGAATTCCTGCCCCGCCTGATTCAACCTGCCCTGTTGCCGGCGGTCGAGGGATTGAACGTCAACGTCGGGCCGACGGCTTGCTTCTCCACGCTCTATTTCGAGTCCAGTCTGGAGGTTCCGGCAACGGGTGCCGGCATGACGATCAAGACGAAGGATCAGGACTTCGCCATCAGCAAGCGCCTGCACATCAAAGCGGCTCACGACGCCAAGTTCGATGAGGCCATCGACCACATTACGAACATCGGCTACATCGTGGCGGAGTGCAAAACGAACCTGGACAAGACCATGTTCCAGGAAGCCTGTGCCACCGCGCACGACATCAAGTCAGCCGTCACCGGGGCACATTACTTTCTGCTTTGCGAATGGCTCGATATGACTCCGATCAGTACGAAATCGACGGACATCGACGAGGTCCTGATTCTGCGGAAGGCGAAGCGGATGAACTCCAATGTCCGCAAGGCTTACTCGAAGGCGAGCAAGCGAAAAACGAAACGGGAAGAGTATGTCAAGTTTCTCAAGGCTCGTCCACTCCGGCTGGAGATGTTTCAGAGGTTCCTCGCCCACGTCAAGGGGTTATTGAAAAGCGAAATACCGGCCGAACAGGACGTGTTGAGCAAGGGCTACTTCTGATGTGGCGGTTCGCAGTCCAGATAGCCAACGACTTCCGTCACAGCGGCAGGCTTACTCAAACGGAAAATCATTCAAGCCGAATTCGCGGGGCAGATCGAAGTGTCGGCCGTTGACCGTGCCGGTTCCCAGCGCAATGGTCCGGCGGCGGGCGCGGACCTCTTCACGATAGCGTTCGGGAGTGGTGTCCGCGAGCAGGTCGGCCAGGAGCAGCAGTTGCTCGCGTTCGAGCAGTTCGCGCTCAGCGGTCTGGTCCTGGAAACGCTGGCCCCGGCTGCCGCGCTTGCGCCAGCCTTCGCCGTGCTGCGTGACCGCGTCGAAGAGCATGACCAGGCCGCGCTCGGTGCGAAAGGACAGCTCGC
>JAGVLI010000091.1 GCA_020054355.1 Planctomycetales bacterium
CAGCGCTGCTCCGCCGCCCGCACAGGCCGCTCCGGTCCAGGCCGCTCCAGCCCAGGTGGGTGAACGTGGCCCGGACTTCCCGGCTGCCGTGGCCACCGGTTCGGCTTCCTTGCCCTACGGCGGCCAGAAGAACTGCCCCGTCATGGACGAGCCGTTGGGCTCGATGGGACCAGCGATCCCGGTGACGGTCCAGGGGCAGACGATATATGTCTGCTGCCGGGGCTGCGCTGCCAAGGTGCAGCGCGATCCCGACAAGTATCTGGCCAAGGTGATGGCAGAACGGTCGGAACAGTAGTCTTTCACTGACAGGTGCTACGCGCGGTGGAGCAGGAGTGGTCAAGAGACTTCTCCTGCTCCGCCCCGCCAACATTCAAGGAGCAGGAGGCAGGGATGTTCGCGAAAGAATGGAGCGCAGGGGTGCTGGGGACCATCGTCGCGCTGGCACTGACTGCGCAGGGCCTCGCTCATCCGGGACACGGCGGGACCGAGCCGGCACCGCAACGCAAGCAGTACGGCGGCGGATCGTCGGAGCCGGACAAGCCACGTCCGCCGGAGCCTTACAACGGCCAGGTCTGCTGCCCGGTAACGGGAGCCAAGCTCGGCAGCATGGGGCCGCCGGTGCCGGTGGAGACCGGCATCGGCGCCAAGCAGCCGACGGTTTGGGGCAAGCTATTCGGTCAAAAACCGACTGACGGCCTGATGATCTACGTCTGCTGTCAGGATTGCGCCGCCCAGGTGAAGAGCGATCCGGTGCCGTATGTCACGAAGGTGATCAATGAACGGGGCCAGGGTCGCGGCGGCAGCGATCCGTCTGGAGCGTCGCGGTCGGCCGTGCAGCCGAGCCGCTGGGACAGGAGCGGCACTCCAGCCTACGTCCCTGCCGATCGCCCGAAAGGATCGTGCTGAAGCAAGAAAGGCGGCTAACTCAGCAAAAGTGCCGCTCCGAACTCGGTGAGTTCGGTTAGTGAACCGAGAACGCTGGTTTTCAACACATAGAGGAGAGGCAATGCGTCGCAAGAGACTCTGGGTCATGGGAATGACCGGCGTGGCACTGGCAGTCCTGATCAGTTGGAATTCAGAACGCAGTGCCGCGGGCTGACCTAGCCATTCCGGCGGTTCGACCTCCAATTCGCGGTCGAGCTGTTGCGGGTCCGGTGGATCCGACAGCCTGGTGCAACCCAACCCCTCGGCGCCCTACCGAGGGCAGCAGACGTGTCCGGTGACGGGCGAAGAACTCGGCGGACACGGCCCGCCAATTTCCGTAGACGTCGTCATGACCGTACCGCACACGCCGTCGTTCTGGGAGAAGATCGGTCTAAAGAAGGTCCAGCCCCAGACGCAGACGATTTCCTTCTACGTCTGCTGTGAGGAGTGTGCCGCCAAGGTCAAGAGCGCTCCGAACGCGAGTGCTTACGCGGCCAAAGCCGTCGTCGAGCGACGGGGCCTGCTCAACTGAGATTACCGTGTCGGGCAAACGGCTTGCCCAGGCAAGAACACCCGTGCCGTACCGGGACGCAAGTATGTGCCCGCCAGCTCATGCTTGCACCCGGTCGGCCGGGATTGCCTGACGAAATCGATTGCCCCGGAGATACTGGCCATTTTTCACCCAAGGGAGACTACCTATGATTCGTTCCATGGCACGACTGTTCTCCCAGCGGCGTTTTTCGACTTACGCCTGGGGGGCGGTGTTGGCGCTGCTGACCGCCGCCGTCACCTGGCTCTGGGCCCATGATGGCCCCCATGAAGCCTTGCCGACTCGGGGTGCCAAACCGCTCAAAAATGAGAAGGGGGAAGTGACCGGGGTCATCCTCAGCCGAGAGGCTCGTGATGCCCTCGATGTGCAGATCGCCGATGTTCTCTTACGGCCCGTCGAAGAGAGAGTGCTGGCCTACGCCACCCTGGTGGCACCGTGGCAGCAGCACGCCTTTGTCACGTCGCGTCTTCCGGGACGGATTGCCGCGCTGAACGTCAAGCCGGGCCAAACGGTGAGCGCAGGCCAGGTCCTGGCGGAAGTGGAAAGCCTGGAGCTGAAAACCCTTCAGCTCGAACTGGCCAACGCCCAGAACGACATCCGGCTTTCCAGCAAGATCGTCGAGGAACTGGTGAAGACCGGTGAAGCCGTGCCTGGACAGCGGCTGCTGGAAGCCCGCGCGAAACACCGGCAGGACCTCAACGCCCTGGACATTGCCAAAAGCAAGTGGTTCAGCCTGGGCTTGTCGAAAAGCGATCTCGACCGGCTCTTGCAGGAGCCGTCTTCTCAACCCGTTCGCTCGCTGCCCATTCGGAGCCCGATTTCGGGCGTGG
Organism: Planctomycetales bacterium; assembly: GCA_020054355.1. Lineage (GTDB taxonomy): Bacteria > Planctomycetota > Planctomycetia > Gemmatales > Gemmataceae > JAGVLI01. Next base: position 2,305 of record JAGVLI010000091.1, read on the forward strand.
TCATTCACGCCGACCTGGTGGTCGGCAAGGTCGTGGACCCCCTGGAGCACCTGTTCGAGATCGTCGATCTGGCATCGGTCTGGGTAAAGATCGGCGTGCTCGAAAAAGATCTGCACAAGGTCACGGTTGGCCAGCCTGTCGAGCTGAGCCTGGCGGCTTACCCCGGCGAGTCCTTCCGCCCCCAGGTCCAGGTCAAGGGACTATACCTCGATCCCCAAACCCACGTGGGAACGGCCTGGACCGAGCTGGTCAACCCTTCGGGCGCGATGCCCCGCTTCCTGCCGGGAATGCACGGCCAGGCCCAGCTGCTGCTTGACGGCGCCGCGAAGGTCAAGACGGTGCCGGCCGCCGCGGTGATCGGCGACGGGGCCGAACGCTACGTCCTGGTCGTAACATCCGACACCGTCGCCGCGTCCGAATATCGCAAGGTGAACGTCGTCGTCGGCCGGCAGTCCGGTGACACCGTGGAAATTCGGGGCGGCGAACCCCCCTATCCCGGCGACCGGGTCGTAACCCAGGGCAGCCATGAGCTGGCCGGCTTTTTCGTCCAGGGGGTGCTGCGCCTCAGCCCGGAGGCGGCCCAGAACATCGGTTTGCGGGTCGAGCCGGTCGGCCGGCACGCGGTGGACGATGTGCTCGAAGTGGATGGCGCCGTCGACGTCCCTCCCGACCAGCGGACCTTCGCCTCCGCGCAGCTGGCCGGGACCTTGCAAAAGATCAACGTCGAGCGCGGCCAGGCCGTCAAGGCCGGGGAGGCGATCGCCGAGATCGCCAGTCTCGAACTGCAGAACTTGCAGCTCGATCTGCTGCGTGCCCACCTGGAGGCCGAGTTACAGGCCGAGACGCTCGAGCGCCTGAAGCAGGTAATCGGCGTCCTGTCTGGCCGGCAACTCTGGGAAACGCAAAGCGCTCACAACGCGGCCGTCAACCGCCGCGACAGCTTGAAGCAGAAGCTGCAAACCATCGGGCTTTCCGCCGAACAAGTGGCGGCCCTGCTCGCCAAGAAGCAGCTGGTGGAAACCATGCCCATCCGCGCCCCGATCGACGGCGTCCTGGTGCATTTTGACAAGATCCTGGGCCAGGTCATCAAGGCGGAAGAACCGCTCTTCGAGATCCACGACCTCTCCCGCGTCTGGGTGAAAGGCCATCTGTCGGAACTGCACGTGTCCCAGGTGCGCATCGGCCAGCCCGTTCGGGTGCGCCTGGCGGCCGATCCCAGCTTTCTGGCCGAAGCCAAAGTCGTCCGCAGCGGCTGGATCCTGGGGACCGACGACCGCACCCTGTCGGTTTGGATCGAATTGGACAACCCACCAACCGCGCCCTTGCAGCACAACATGCTCGCCCGGCTGAGCTTCGTGCTGCGTCAGCCCGCGCCCACCTTGGCGGTGCCGCGTTCGGCCGTCATCTGGGATGGGACGCGCGGGTTCGTCTTCGTTCAGAAGCCCGATGGCGTCTTTGACCGCCGACTCGTCGAAACCGGGGCCGCCGACGACCGCTTCTTCGAGATTACCAGTGGCTTGCAACCGGGGGAAAGAATTGCCGTCCGGGGGACCGCCGACTTGCAGACCGCGTATGCCGGGATCCGGTAAGGAGACGACATGCTGAACCATATCATCGGGTTTTCGCTCAAGAACCGGGTACTCGTGCTGGTGGCTGCGCTGATCCTGGTGGTCTACGGGGCCGCTCAGCTTCGGGAGATGCCGATCGACGTGTTTCCGGACCTGAACCGGCCCACGGTCGCCATCTTGACCGAAGCGCCCGGCTTGGCGCCCGAAGAGGTCGAGATGCTGGTGACCCGGCCGATCGAGTACCTGCTCAATGGGGCAACCGGGGTGCAGCGCGTCCGCTCGGCCTCCGGCATCGGCCTGTGCATCGTCTGGGTGGAATTCGAGTGGGGCACCGACATCTATCGCGACCGGCAGATCGTCGCCGAAAAGCTGCAGCTGGCGCGCGAGCGTTTGCCCCGGGACGTCAACCCGGTGATGGCGCCCATCTCCTCCATCATGGGCGAGATCACGCTCATCGGCTTGCGTTCGACGGTCCCGGCCCAATCCGCCGAGGAACGCGCCCAACGCATGATGGAGATGCGGACGCTGGCCGAGTTCACGATCCGCAACCGCCTGCTGGCCGTGGAAGGCGTGTCACAGGTCGCGGTCATGGGCGGCATCCTCAAGCAGTACCAGGTCATCACCTCGCCCCAGCGCCTCGCGGCCAAGAATGTGACCTTGCAGCAGCTGGCCGAGGCGGCCGAGAAGGCCAACGTGATCGCCGGCGGCGGCATCATGGAGCGCTCGGCCAAGGAGACGCTGCTGCGCATCAGCGGTCAGAGCCTGACTCTCACGGACGTCGAGGAAACGCCGGTCCTGTGGCGCGAGCCGCGGCCGGTGCTCATCCGCGACGTGGCCGAGGTCCGCTTCGCGGGCCCCATCAAACGCGGCGACGGCAGCGTACAGATCAAGGAAGGCGAAACCATCACCGGAGGTCCGGCCGTTATCCTGACGGTCCAGAAGCAGCCCAACGCCAACACCCTGGTCCTCGATCCCAGGATCGACCAGGCGTTGGAGGAGCTCCAGCGCGACTTGCCGCCGGGGATCAAGATCGAGAAGCAGATTTTCAAGCAAGCCGATTTCATCCAGGTGGCCATCGATAACGTCATCGAGGCCATCCGCGACGGCGTCATCTGGGTCTTCGTGGTCCTCTTCCTGTTCCTGTGGAACTTCCGCACCAGCGCCATCACCCTGACCGCCATCCCGCTGTCGCTGCTGATCACGGCCCTCGTCTTCCAGTATTTTGGCCTGTCGATCAACACCATGACGCTGGGCGGCATCGCCGTCGCGGTCGGCGAACTGACCGACGACGCCATCGTGGACATCGAGAACATCTTCCGCCGTCTGCGGGAAAATCGTCATCGGACCGCGCCCGACAACCCGCTGAAAGTGATCTTCCTCGCCTCCAGTGAGGTGCGTAACTCGATCGTCTACGCCACGCTGATCGTCTGCTTCGTGGTGCTGCCGTTCTTTTTCCTGGCCGGACTGGAAGGCCGGATGTTCGCGCCGCTCGCCCTGGCCTACATCGTGTCGCTGCTGGCGTCGCTGGTGGTCTCGCTGACGGTGACGCCGGTGCTGGCTTCCTTCCTTTTGCCCAAGGCCAGGTTCATGGAGCACCGGGAAGACCCGTTCCTGCTCCGCTGGCTGAAGCGGCTGGACGCCCGCGTGCTGCGGTTCACGCTGCGCCGTCCCTGGCCGATCCTGATCGTCACGCTGGTCCTGGCGGTGCTGTCGAAGCTGATCGTCTTCTGGATGGGCGCCGAGTTCCTGCCGCCCTTCAACGAGGGGACCCTGACGATTAACGTCCAGACCGAACCGGGCACACGGCTGCAAGAGAGCGAGCGCATCGCCGCCCGGGCCGAGAAGCTGCTGCTGCACATTCCGGAGGTGCTGACGGCGTCGCGCCGTACCGGCCGGGCCGAGCAAGACGAACATGCGGAAGGGGTCAACTCCTCGGAAATCGACGTCCGCCTCCAGGAGCACGAGCAGCGGAAGCCGGGAACCTTTTACGCTTTCCTGCGCGCCATTCCCGGTCTGCACGGCTGGGGGGTCACCAAGGCCGGCCGGCCGCGCGACGCCGTCCTGGCCGACATCCGCGACCGGATCACCAGCATCCCCAACGTGAAGGTCAACATCGGCCAGCCCATCTCGCACCGGCTGGACCACATGATGTCGGGGGTCCGGGCGCAGATTGCCGTCAAGATCTTCGGCCCGGACCTGCGCGAGCTGCGCAACCTGGCTCAGGACGTTCAGACGCGCATGAGCCAGGTGCCCGGCGTGGTGGATTTGCAGATCGAGCCGCAGCAGGAGATTTCCCAGCTCCGGCTGCGCGTGAAGCGCCAGGAAGCGGCGCGCTACGGGCTGACGCCGGGCGACGTGGCCCGCCTGAGCGAGACGGCCTACAAGGGGTTACAGGTCTCCGAAGTGCTCGACGAGGACCGCCGCTTCGGGCTGGTGGTCTGGTACGACGCGGCCTCGCGCGGCGATCCCACGGTCATCAACCAGACGATCCTGGACACTCCCTCCGGCCGCAAGGTGGCGCTCGGCCAGGTTGTCGAGGTGCTGGACACCACCGGCCCCAACACGCTCAACCGGGAGAACGTCCAGCGCCGGATCGTGGCCTTTTGCAACGTGCAGGGGCGCGACCTGGCCGGTGTGGTCGCGGACATTCAGCAGGCCGTCGCTCCCGTTGCCGACCGGCTGCACACCTTGCCCGGCAACTACCGGATCGAGTACGGCGGCCAGCACGAGGCGCAGCAGCAGGCCAACGACCGACTGGCGCTGCTGGTGCCCCTGGCCGTGGCCGGCGTCTTCTTGCTGCTGTGTAAATGCCTGGGCTCCTGGGTGGCGGCCATCCAGGTGCTGCTGGTGAACATCCCGCTGGCGGCCCTGGGCTCGGTCATCATCCTGCTGGTCATCAACCGGCCCGACTGGGCGGCGCTGCAGGCCGCCCCCTGGTGGCAGTGGCCGAAAATCTGGGCGAGTGCCACGACGCTGTCCGTCGCCCACTGGGTGGGCTTCATCACGCTCATCGGCATCGTCAGCCGCAACGGCATCATGATGATCTCGCACTACATCCACCTGATGAAGCACGAGGGCGAGAAATTTGACGAGCACATGCTGATCCGCGGCAGCCTGGAACGGCTGGCCCCGGTGCTGATGACGGCGTTCGTGGCCATGATTGGCCTGGTGCCCCTGGCGCTGGGGGCCGGCCAGACTGGCAAGGAGTTGCTGCAACCCCTCGCCGTCGTGGTAATCGGCGGCCTGCTGGACTCCACCATCATGGACCAGATCGTCACGCCTGCGGTGTTCTACCTGTTCGGCCAGCTCTACATCCGCCGGTTCGGCCGGAACCCATACCTGCCGGCCACGGAAGACGCCGCGCATGAAGGCGCAGCAATCCTGCGGATGGCGGACGAGTTGTTCCCGAATACCGCGGCGCATTCCGCCACCCATGCGGGGCAGGAAAACCCTTCGGAACAGAGCAACCGGCACGTGGAGCATGTTTCTTCCCTTACCTCTGGAGGTGCATCATGAACGTGTGGATTCGCGGTATCGCCCTGGCCATGCTGGCCACAGCGACGGTCCTGTGGGTGAGCGGCTGCGGCGGCGGGACTCCCAGCGGCAAGGGGCCGTCTGGCAAGGACGACCACAAGGGAGGCGGCCACGGCAAGGACTCCGCCAAAAAAGACGACCACAAGGAACATGGGTCGAAGGATTTGAAGCCGGCCACGACGTTCAAAGAGGGCGTGGCCCAACTGGAGGAGTTGCACAAGAAGCTCCACCACCAGATCGAAGACAACGATCTGAAGCACGTTCCCGACACGGCCAAGGACATACAGAAGGTGGCCAACAAGACGAAGGAGTTGGCGCAGAAGGACGTGGCCGAGGACAAGCTGGCCGACGCCGGCCGGCTGTGCAACGAGGTCGCCGGCTACTATGAGCCGATGGACAAGGCGGCCGACGACGGCAAGAAAGCCGAGACCGAGGCCATTCACAAGAAAATGGGTGAGGCGATTGCAAAACTGAAAGGCTTGTCGAAGTAGCCAGGTAAGCAAGTTGGTCCGGGTCTCGGTGGAGCCCACTTTCAGTTTGGGCTCCCCGGACCGGGCCGAGTTGTGAGAACTCCCTCCGGGAGGAACCGAACGACGGTAACGCGCGGGGAGCCTCTCGTGGATCTTGAATCGAAGAGCGTGTCAGAAAAATCGCGCGGCCATGACCAGCTGGCCGCCCAGCCTTACGAGCCGCGGATTGGCACACATATTCCCGCCCTGGACGCCCTCCGCGGCATGGCAATCCTCTTGGTGACCGTGTATCGCTTCGGCTACGCCCGTGAGGATCCGGTATCCATGGGCAAGCTGGCCGACGCGGCGCTGAGCCTGGGCGAGCGCGGCGTGGACCTTTTCTTTGTCCTCTCCGGCTTCCTGATCACCGGCATTCTGTTCGACGCCAAGGCCGCGCCGCATTACTTCCGCGACTTCTACATGCGGCGAACCCTGCGGATTTTTCCGCGGTACTTCGGCGTGTTATTCTTTTCGTTCGTGCTGCTGCCGGTTTTCTGGAGACAGGGCGACGTGCCGTTTGCCGAAACGGCCCCCTACCAGCTCTGGCTGTGGTGTTATGGCACCAACATCCTGCTCGCCTGGGAACATAACTGGGAACTCCTGGGTTCGTTCAATCACTTCTGGTCGTTGGCTGTGGAAGAACATTTCTACCTGGTTTGGCCCTTGGTGATTTTCCTCTGCTCCCGTCGCTCGACCATGGCTGTCTGTGTCGCTGGTATCTTAATTGCCATTGGCCTTCGGGTGTATTTCCTTGTTGCCAGCGCCAATTACATTGCCGTGGAAGTCTTGACGCCCTGCCGCATCGATGCCCTGGCCATCGGGGCTCTCCTGGCCCTGGCCATTCGCGGCCCCCAAGGCTTCCGCGCAGTGCTGCCGTGGGCCGCCGTTGCAGTCGTTGTCAGCACCCTCTTGCTCGCCATCGTCCTGATCACTAAGAGCGGCTGCTGGGCGCTTTCCTATACGATTTATGCCGCCTTCTTCGGTTCTCTCATTTACTTTTGCATCCTGACGCCGCCGGACACCCTGCTTGGCCGCTTCGCCAACTCCGCCATCCCACGGTTTTTCGGGAAATACAGCTACGGCATGTACGTTTTTCAAAACCTCCTGATCCCAATCCTGGCCCCCTGGTTTTCCCCGGTTGGCCTGGCCCAATCGTTCGACTCAAACTTTGTGGGCAGACTGGCTTACTTGCTGGGCATGAGCGCGGCGACCACGACCGTCGCCTTACTCAGTTGGCACCTGTACGAGAAGCATTTTCTCAAACTGAAGGTCTACTTTGAAGCGCCACATGCCCTTGCCAAAACAGCAGCATCGACCACGTAGGATGTTCTTGCGGATAATCCTGACGAGGCAAGGCGACTCGAGGGCAGACCTGGTATGCGTCCCCATTGGCGACCTGATCCGGACCAGGCGAAGTGGCCGATATTGTCGATGTGCCCCGATGGGCCTCGCTGCAAGGACGCAGCGACCGTAAGGAGATAAACCAAGATGGTTGCGTCAAGGTTGACGATGACGGCGGCAATTCTGTCCTTGTCCATGGCCTGGTTGTCAAGCCAGGTAAGCGGCCAAGATTTGCCGCCCCCGCGTCCGGCCGACGAGCCGGGAAATGCAGATGTCGCCCCAGCGCTAGCTCTGTCGGACTTGATCCGCCTCAGCCTGGAACAGAATCCCGCGCTGCAGCAAGCCGGTGTCGCCATTGACGCTGCCCGCGGACGCGCCGTGCAGGCGGGGTTGTACCCCAACCCGACGGTCAGCACAATCTTCGACGAACTGGGCGACCGCACCGGGCCAGGCGGTGTCAACACGCTTCCCCTGGTAAGCCAGGAAATCGTCACCGCCGGCAAACTTCGCCTTAACCGGGCGGTCGCGGGGCGCGAGGTCGATCAAGCCTTTCTCGGACTCGTCCGGCAACGGTTCGTTCTCCTGACCGTCGTCCGCCAAGGCTATTTCGATGTCCTGGCCGCCCAGCGCCGCGTCGAGGTGCTGACGGAGCTGGTCAAGCTGGCCGGGCAAGCCTACGAGACCACGAAGACGCTGCTGAAGCAGGAACAGGTCGCCAAACTGGACTTGCTGCAATTCCAGGTGGAACTGAATCGTTTCCGGGCGGAACTGGAAGCAGCCCGGCGCGAGCAAACCGCTGCCTGGCGCCGCCTCGTTGCCGCAATCGGAGTTCCCAAGCTGCCCGACTCGACCGTGTCGGGCTCCCTGGAAGCCGTGTATCCGGAATACGATTTCGAACAAGCCCGCGGCCGGTTACTGGAGCTGCACCCGGACATCCAGTCGGCCAGGGTGGGCGTGGACCGCGCCGAACTTGCTTTGAAACGGGCGCGTGTCGAGCCGATCCCGAATATCACGGTCGGAGCGGGCTATGTGCGCCAGAACCAGAATCGTTCGGACGACTGGACCATCAGCATGAGCGTGCCGGTCCCGTTGTGGAACCGCAACCAGGGCAACATCCAGGCAGCCCAGGCCGAGTTCGTCCGCGCCAACCTGGAAGTGAGCCGGGTTCAGAACGAATTGCTCGAACGCTTGGCCGGCTCATACGGCCAGTACGCCGCAGCCCGGGAACGTGTCATCCGTTACCAGGCCATTCTCAAGGACGCCCGCGAACTTTTCGACCTGGCCAACAAGGCGTACAAGGGTGGGCAGTTCGAGTATCTGCGGGTCTTGCAAGCGCAGCGGGCGGTCCAGGAGACGAACCTGGAGTATTTGCGCGCCCGGCTCGAGTTGTGGCGGGCGGCCAGCGATCTGGCGGGTTTACTGCTGGAAGAAGATTGGGCGCCAGGGAAGCCGGAACCTGATGGCGATCAGCCACGCAAAGAATGAAGGAACATTTTCCATGTGGTCTGCATTTCTGCTTATGGTAGCTCTGGGTAGTCCGGGGAACGCAACCGGGGCGTTCCCCGCGAAGGAGCCCGAAGTTATTAGCATGCCGGCGCCAACGGACAACCGCTCCTCTCAACAGGACTCAAAAAAGGCGCAGCTCCTGGCTGAGGCCGACCAGCTGGTCCGGATCGGGATGTATTACTATGTAAAGAAGGACCCCGCGTTTGCGGCGACGGTGCTCGAAAAAGCTCTCAAAATCTACCGGCAAACATTGGGCGAGGAGAGCCGGGCTTGCAGCCAGGTGCTGAACACACTCGGCTGCCTGTACATGGCCATGAACGAGCATGACCGGGCCGAGCAAGCCTTGCAAGAAGCGGTCCGCATCGCCGAGCGAGTGGTGGGCAAGGAACATCGGACCTACCTGGCCTCCCTGAACAGCTTGGGTGGGCTCTACGTCAACAAGGGCGACTACGAGCGCGCCCAGCCGATTCTGATTCAAGTGATGATCGGTTATGAGCGAGTCGAAGGGACAGAGAGTCTGCTCTATGCCGGCAGTTTGACCAACCTGGCCAACTTCCACTGCCTGACCAAAACATATGACAAGGCCGAGCCGTTGCTGCGCCGAGGGCTGGAGTTGTATCGTAAGAAGCTGGGCGACTCCCATCTTGCCGTCGCGAACGCCTTGGATTTGCTGGGGCGCGTTCACCATTCGCAGGGGAAAGTTTCGGCGGCGGCGGAGCTCTTGAAGGAAGCACTGGCGATCTATGATGCGGCCTTGCCTCCCGATCATCCAAGCGTGATCGCGTGCCTGGAGAGTTACGCCGAGGTGCTGGGAAAGTTGGGCCGAGAGGAAGAAGCCCAGGGTGTCGAGAGACGGGCCGAAAAAGCGCGACAACCGCGACCGGAATGACGATTGGCGGCCGAGACGGAATCCGCAGCGAATGCGCGGGCGAGTGCGATGTCGCTGCGCCCCGACCCCGAATTGTTCACCCAAGACTTGCAGGTCCTGGTCCGCATCGATGTCGTCCATGCCCTTGCCGAGATCGGTCCGGCGGCCAAGGCTGCCGTTCCGGTCCTGACCAAGATGCTCAAGGAAACAGACCTGCGGATCCGCGTTCATGCTGCTGCCGGCTTATGGCACATCGACAAGCAAGCCTCCGTCGCCGTACCCGCCATGATCGAAGGCCTTCGTGGCGGCGACGTCGATATCCGCCGGGAAGCCTGCGAAGAGCTTGCTGAAATCGGCACCGCGGCCAAGGCCGCTGTGCCGGCGGTAGCGGAAGCATTGAAAGACAAGGATGCCGAAGTGCGTAAGCTTGCCGGCGAGGCACTGAAAAAGATCGACCCGAAGGAGGCGGCGAAACGCGGCATCAAATGACGCCTTCCTCGAGCCGGACCACGTTTCGCCCCGCTCAGGTTGGTGTAGCCTTTCGCGGCAAATCAGGTATTCCATCGGTGTGCGGAGATGCGGCATATGAGGAAGTCCTGCTGGGTCGGATCCGCACACACCGATGCTGCCTCCTGCAGAAAAATCTTTCGGATCAGTACGAGTGCGATGTCGTCGCTTGTCACCCGGACAATGGCACGCGATTTGCTAACCTTCTCTCTTAAACTAGCTCCGCCAAGAACACGCAGATCATGATGGAGCCGGTGACCGGAACGCCGCTGCGTCTGATTGGTGATACCCATGCTTCGTGCGGCCCTTACCTCCTATCTGCTGCTCGCCACCCTGCTTGGCCCGTTGTGGTGCTGTCGCTTCGTGGGGCCGCAATCGAGCGATGGATCACTTCAGTCAAAGTTTCAGACAACTGCAAATCGCTGCTGTCGGGGCCATTCCAAAGGGAATCTTCAAACTGAACAGGCGACTGACTTGCCGCGCAATTCTGCTCGTGCTCCGTCGGCTCCGTGTGGCTGTCAGCCATCACAGGAATACCTCAGCACTACCCGCCATGGCCCTGCTGGTCCGCTGGTGGGAACTTCCCCCCTGGTCGATCCTGCAAACAGCAATGTGATCGCCTCTTGCCCTCTCCCTTCAGACCGGCATTCGGACAGCGTTCGCTGGCCGGGGTCGGGTCTCTTCCTCTTCTCGGAAGCGTCCGCTTTGCCCTTCCACCTCTTGCGCTGCTAGGTACTGTCTGACAAATGGTTTTCGGGGCGGATGGTCACCAAGACGATCAAGATTCTCCGGGAAATCCGCGGGTTGCCCAGCGGGTCGAAGCCCGGTTTTCCGCTGGCCGGCGCGTTCAGGGTCTGGCCGAAAACGGCAAAGCGTGGAACGACATCCGAGGGGTCGGCTGGTACAAGCACCATTAGGTTCTTTTGCTTCCGCCATATTCGGCACAAGGAGACGACGCATGACCGAAACACAAAGCACGGAAGCAGAGAGGATTGAAGGATTCTTGCATCGCCGGTTGAACGGTCGCATTCGCGACCTCCACGTTGTCGTCCGAGAACAGGACATCATTCTGCAAGGACATACGGACACGTATTACGCCAAGCAATTGGCCCAGCATGCAGCCGCCGAGGTATCGGGTCTGCCAATCCTGGCCAACGAGATTGAAGTGCGATGAGCGTGGGTGCGTTTTCGTCAACTCTCCTGTACTGATTGGAGGAGGTGGAACAATGAACGAACTCGACGAGTTGGGACAAGGCATCGAGCGATGCCTGGCTGCTGCTCAAGATCAGCGCCGCCTGGCGCAGGAGGACATGCGACGGTGCATGATCGCCATCGACGAGAAGCTTCGCCGGTTTGGCGAAGTCGCCGACCGGCTGGTCAGGAACGTCATCTGCGCGCGAGTTCAGAAGATGGCCAGCTACTTTGACAACGTCGAGTTCCTGCGGCCGGAACGCGAGGAGCAGCGGCATAGCTGTATCTGCCGTTTCCGGCCTACGGGCAAGTTGCCGGCAACGGTGGTTCTAAAGGTGTCTGTTTCTCCCGACGATGCCTTCGAGCAATTGCTGGTGATTTGCCGCGTAGAGATCGAGCCCACTTGTCCCGATTTCGAGAGCCGAGACCAGAAGGCGTTCCCGATGGATGCCATCGACGAAGCAGCCTTGGGCCGCTGGGTGGACGAGCAGTTACTGCGTTTCGTCGATACGTACCTTTGCCTGGAAGAAGCGGGGCTCTCGCAAACGCAGAATCTGGTGCTCGATCCCGTCTGCGGCATGGTCATCAAAAAGAACCATGCCGTCGGGCAAGTGGAGCACGAAGGCCGCACGTATTACTTCTGCGTCGAGGAGTGCCAGAAGAAGTTTGCCGAACAACCGACCCGTTACGCTCCGGCCGCGACGTAACGACCGCGGAGTATCGCCATGGGCGCCGATGCAATGTCTGAATGCCGCGCGCAGATCTTGGCTAGTATGGCCGAGTCGCCGATGCCCCTCAAGATCGGCGTTATGGGCGGCGCCACACGTGTGTGCGCCCTTCGTTTCGACGCCGAGCCGGCGGCGTATCTGACTGGGCATTCATTGTCGGCACCTGTACCAGGCGTGAACAGCTGATGGTGCAAGCAAGCTTTTATGGAGGGTTGTCCGATGAACACGGAAACACAGGACTTGGCTTCGATCCAAGACCGGCTGGAGAAGTTGGAAAGTCAAAACCGATGGATAAAGCGCGCCGGCGCGGGGGCCCTTGTTCTCGCTGCGCTGCTTGTGCTGATGGCTGCACAGGAACAACCCGCGGCGAAGAACAAGGAGCCGGAAAAGCTCGTGCTCCGGGATGGCAAGGGAAATGAGCGGGTCTGGCTGGGCATGTCCAGCGAGGGCCCGATCCTCCGGTTCCGCGACGACGAAGGAAAAGAACGTATCTGGCTGGGCTTGCAGAAGAATACGCCTGGGTTGGTGGTCTACGACGAGCAAGGAAAACGTCAGGCGACCCTGAGCACCAGCAAGAGTGGGGTGAACCTCGTTTTCTATGACGAAGGAGAGCGACGCCGGGGCTGGCTCATCCTGGGCAAAGATGGGCCCGCCCTTCACCTCCTGGGGAAACAGCACGCTGCTGTCAGCGTGGAAGAAGATGGGGTGGCGATCTGGCATCACGACAAAGCCGGGAAGATTCTCACCGGGGTAAACTCCCTGAAACAACTGCCGGGTGCGCGGCCGCAGGGTGAACTGGTCGATCCCCTCTTTCCGAAGCCGGAATAAAGTCTACGGTCACGGGGACTTGCGACCGGTAGACACCAGATAAGGGAATCTGCGCAAGGATTGCCTGCATGTACTCGTTGCCCCTTCCAAGGGGAGGAGAAAACCATGGAAATGCGACGGCGTTTTCGTGACCTACGTCCGGCTTGGCTCCTCGCGCTTAGTGCCGTTTCCGTGGCACTGCTCGCCTTTGCCGGGCAAGAGAAGCCGGCGGCTTTGCCGGCCGACAAAAAACATGACCACGCAGGGCACCGGGATGCGGAGTTTCCCTATCTGGACGCATCGAAGATTACGCAGAAGTACAAATCCTATCGAGACCCTAAACCGAAGGCCGTCAAGATTGATCCGGTAAACGTTTTCTCCGTCACGATGGGGGCCCAGGAACTGATCGCTGCCGAGCTGGCTGACCGGAAATGCAAGCCTCATAGCGGGGCCTGCCTGCAAGTCGGCAAGAAATGGATCTGCACCTACCAGGTGGAGTACGAGGGAGTCCCCCTCGCCAAGACCGCGGACGCGATGTGCATCATTCAGCACGACGGCCATGCCCTGGTCTTTCGCGAGCGGAACATTCCTCGCCAGGTCGATGCCGCCAAAGCCACGGTCGATGCCAAGGCCACTATCGAGCTGGGGGTGAAACACTTCAAGGAGCGATCCAAGGCAGCCAAGATCGACGCCTCGGAACCGAGCCTGGAGATCTGGGTGGATGGCGAGCAGCAGGGACACTTGTGCTGGACCTTTACCCTTGCGAACGGTTCCCTGGTGGACCCACGTGCGGCTCGCTACTGGGTGGCTGCGGTCGGGGAGTCGCGCGTGGTTGCTGTCGAAAACCTGGTCTATCAGGCTCACGTGGGTACCGTAACCGGCACGGTCTGGAACACAAGCCCTCGTCGGCCGCCGCGGAGCCTGCCGCTGCCCGCGCTAGACATCACGTGCAG
>JAGVLI010000935.1 GCA_020054355.1 Planctomycetales bacterium
ACAAGCCCCCGCGTCGCGACGCGGGGGCTTGGACTGATTCACGCCACGATTTCCTTCACCACGTTCCCCTTCGTGTCGGTGAGCCGCATCTCGCGGCCGGCGTGGCGGTACGTCAGCTTCTCGTGGTCCAGGCCGAGCAGGTGCAGAATCGTGGCATGCAGGTCGTGGACGTGGACGCGGTCCTGCACGGCGACCATGCCGAATTCGTCGGTGGCTCCGTAAGCGGTGCCGCCCTTCACCCCGCCGCCGGCGAGCCACATGCTGAAGCCCAGGCTGTGATGGTCGCGGCCCTTGCTGCCCTCGGACGTGGGCGTGCGGCCGAACTCGCCGCCCCAGAGGACCAGCGTATCGTCGAGCATGCCGCGTTGCTTCAGGTCGCGGAGCAGGGCGGCGGTCGGCCGGTCGCTCTTCTCGGCGTGCTTCTTGTGATTGGCGATGTCCTGGTGATCGTCCCAGGGCTGCCCGTTGCCGTAGTAAATCTGAATCATGCGGACGCCGCGCTCGGCCAGCCGCCGGGCGATCAGGCAGGCGTTGGCGAATTCGCCTTCGCCGTATTCCTTGCGGACACCCTCTGGCTCCTTTTTGATGTCGAAGGCGTCCTGCGCTTCCATCTGCATGCGGAAGGCCATCTCCAGCGACTGGATTCGGCCTTCGAGTTGCTGGTCCTGCTGGCGCTCGGCCAGGTGCAGCTGATTCATGCGGTTGAGCAGGTCGAGTTGCCGGCGCTGCTCGCCGGTCGTCAGGTAGCCGTTCTCGACGTGGCGGATCAGGGTCTTCGGGTCGATGTTCGCGTTGTTGATGTGCGTGCCCTGGTAGACGCCGGGCAGGAAGCTGTTGCTCCAGAGCTGTGGGCCGACCACGGGCTTGCCGGGGCAAAGGACGATGTAGCCCGGCAGGTTCTGGTTTTCGGTGCCCAGGCCGTACATCAGCCAGGAGCCGAGGCTTGGCCGGGTGGGCTGCATCTCGCCCGAGTTCATCATCAGCAGGGACGGTTCATGATTCGGATTATTCGTGTGCAGCGAGCGAATGACGCAGAGGTCGTCGGCGCATTTTCCGACTTCGGGGAAAATCTCGCTGACTTCCAGGCCGCTCTTGCCGGACGGCGCGAAGGCGAATGGCGATTGCATCAGCGTCGTGTTGCCCCGGCGCATGGTGTCGATCTTGTTCAGCGTCGAGGGCCGCTGGCCGTGATATTTGGTCAGCATCGGCTTGGGGTCGAAGGTATCGACGTGCGACGGCCCGCCGTTCATGAACAGGAAGATAATGCGCTTCGCCTTGGCGGCGAAGTGCGGGGCTTTGGGCGCAAGCGGATTGGTCGCGGGCGTGCCGACCGCGTTAGGCGAGCCGGGAGCGTTAGCGACCGGAGCAGCAAACAGGCCGGCATCGCCCAGCACGCTGGACAGGCCCAGGGCGCCGAAACCGCCGCCGAGGCGGCAGAGCAAATCGCGACGGCTGAGGGGGAGTTGCATCGAAGACTCCTCGCGGGATAGTTTGAAACCGCGAACAACAACCGGATTCGCCGGCCTACCTCTTATCATTGACGTTCGAGCCTGCGCCAGTTGCGAGATAGTTTTCGTAAGTGACATCATTGTCTCTGTCGCCGCCAATGTCCTGATAGCCGAACATTTCTTCTGTCATTTCGTGTTCAAGCCGAACGTCGATTCGATGACTGGTATGTTCGGCGATGAACTTCCAGAGCACCTGATTCAGAAGGTCACGCTTCCAGTGCGGAGGTTCATCGGACGTGCCTATGTGGTAGCCGAAGACGCCGCGCTGGTCGTGGAGGGCCTTGCCGAGCCAGAGCATTTGGCGACAGTCGTGACAATTGAAGTAACCATAAATACTCAAAGCGTCGCTCCGTCAAGCTCCAACCCATCCATTTCCGTCCCGGCGAATTCCCGCTCAATCTGCCGCAACTCCGCCTGAATCTCCGGGTCGGCTGCCGCGGCATCGATTGAGGCTTCCCAGGATTTTCGATTTCGTTCTCGCAAGAGATGGGCCAGCTGCTCAATCAGCAGAAGTTGCTGGTCCAGCGATAAACGATCGAACTGTTTGTCGATTTCGGCCAGGAGAGTGTGCATGCCTTCAACCTCCGCTCAGGACTTCAGGCTCCTGGTTCAGTCAAGCAAATTCACTCGCCGCCAGCAAGACCATGTTCCGCCGCCCGATTTCGCGGGTGGGAGCCTGCAACCGCGAGGACGCTGGACAGGCCCAGGGCGGCGAAACCGCCGCCGAGGCGGCAGAGCAGGTCACGACGGCTGATGGGGAGTTGCATCGGAGACTCCTGAAGGCAGGACAATGGTCCACGCAACGGACCCTAAGATGAAGGATTAACCGGCCGATCCTTTGCATTGGATTCGGTTCCACCACTGCGGGCGCGAGCAATCCAGTAGGCCAGAAACCCGCCAATCATCGCGCCCGCACCCGCGTACTTGACCATCGCGCCCGGGCCGGTGCTGTCGCGCTCCATCAATTTCAGCCAATAGTACCCACCGCCCAGCAAAGCACCGATGATGGACCCGATGGTGCCGGCTCGAATGAATGGAGCCTGAGCTTCATTCTCTTGCATCTCTTTGAAACGTTGATCCACGATCTCCTGGTGCGCCCGCAACAATGCGACGCATTGGGCCGCCAACTCGGGTTCATACTGCAAATCGGCGACCAATCGCGGCCCTACTTCGTCCAACGGTATTCCATGTTCCCCCATTAGCTTGAACGCATAGGCCATACCGGCGATCTTCTTAGTCTCGTTTGGGTCCGGTTCCGGGGGTTCGGGCCGAGGGGGCGGCGGAAATACCATCGGGCGCTCCAATCAGGGTATCTGGGCTGAACGAGTGGCAGTCCGACGCCCGCCAAGCGGCCGACTTGGAACGAAAACGGTCCCGTTGCGGTGCAGGACAGTTCAGTCCACAAACACAAATTCATTCGCGCCCAGCAGCACCTGGGCATACTGCTCCCAGGCGGATAGCGTTTTCGCTCTCGGTTGAACCGTCCCTTCCGGCTGCGCGGCGGCCTTCAGGAATTCGAGGCCGAGCTGTACTTCGGCATCGTTCGCCGGTCGGCCGAAGACCGTGAGGAACGCTCGCCGAATCCGGGCCGCTTCGTCCTCTTGCGGATCGGCGGTCAGGCGGGCGGCTAGCGCCTTCGCCTGCCGGATCATGAACTCGCTGTTGAGGACGAACAGCTGCTGCAAGGGCACCGTCGTCACCGGCCGCTTCTCGCTGGTGACGTTGGGATCGGGGAAATCGAACAGACGCAGCAGGCCATCGAGGTTGTGCCGGCTGACCGCCGCATAGAGGGTGCGGCGGCGATGTTCGGGTGAGGCCAGGTCCGCCGACGGCCCGCCCAGCGTGCGGTCCAG
>JAGVLI010000005.1 GCA_020054355.1 Planctomycetales bacterium
AAATCCTAGTTGTGTTCCGCATCGTCTAACAGATAATAGAGGGAGAGGTTACGGCACCGGCGTCAGCTCCCTGGCCCGTAAATCTCCTCAAATCGGCACGGATGCTCCCTGTCAGCGGAGACCCTTTCATGGACAGCGCGAAGCTCATGACCCGCCAACTCGGTCGGGTGAACCGGCGACTGTTTTTGCAGTTGTTCCTTAATCGACTAGTCTGGTGCTGGACGGTCGCGCTGGTCCTGGCGCTGGCGTGGTTCCTCGTGCAGCCGTTCTTCGTCGAGAAGGCGGCCGAATGGGTGCGCTGGAGCGTGGCCGGCGGCTTGCTGGCCGTCGCCACCTTGGTAACGGGCCTGCTGGCCGCATTCGCCGCACCTTCCAAGGTCGTCGCGGCCCTGGAACTGGACGACAAGTTCGGACTGAAGGAGCGCGTCACCACCTCGATGCTGCTCACTCCCGAACAGCAGGCGACGCCCGCCGGCAAGGCGCTCCTGGACGACGTCCATCAACGCATCGGCACCTTGAATATCGCGCAAGGCTTTCCGGTTCGGGTCAACTGGACGGCATCCTTGATACCGGCCTGCGCCTTGATTCTCGCCCTGGTCGCGGTCTTCTACGAACCTTCTCAGATCGCTGCGACGCCGAACCCGCTGGACGACTTGAAAGCCGCGCCGGTCAACGTGGTCGAGATCAACCAGAAGATGAATCAGCTCCGCAAGAAGACCCGCGAACGCTCCCCCGACGAGCCGGAGCCTTCGGAGGAAATCAAGCGGATCGAGGCGGAACTCGACAAGATCGCCAGCCGGCCGCGCGACAACCGCGAGCAGCTGAAGCAGCGGCTCAAGGAGATGCAGAACCTGGAAGACGAGATCAAGGACCGCCAGCAGAAGGCGATGGACAAGTCGCGCAGCATGAAGCAGCAGTTGCAGCAACTCGACCAGCAGTCCCAGAAGAACAAGGAAGGCAGTCCCACGAAGGACCTGGAAAAGGCGCTGGGCGATGGGGACATGGCCAAGGCGAAGGAAGAAGTCGATAAGCTGGCCGAGAAGATGCGCAACAACGAACTGACTGCCAAGGACAAGGAAAAACTGAAGGAACAGCTGGGCGACCTGCAGAACAAGCTCGAACGCCTGGCCCGCAACAAGGATAAGGAAGACGAACTCAAGAAGCTCAATCGCGACGGCAAGCTCAGCGACGACGCCCTGCAGCGAGAACTGGACCGCCTCAAGCAAGACAGCGAGAAGCTCCAGGACCTGGCCGACCTGGCCGACAAGCTGGGCGAGTGCAAAAAGTGCCTGGAAAACGGCGACACCGACTCGGCCATGCAGCAGCTCAAGGGCGCAGCCGACAAGCTCAAAGACCTCGACCTCAGCGACAAGGAAATGAAAGATCTCGACGAGCAATTGGACAAGCTCCGCGACGCCAAGGAAGCTGCCAGCAAGGGCGACAAGAAGGGCGGCAAGGACGGCAAGGGCGATGGAGACGGGGAAGGTGAAGGCGAAGGCAAGGACGGCGAAGGGAATGGCAACGGCAAGGGCGGCAAGGGCCAGGGGAAGGGCTACAGCGGCCCCAACGAAGGCGGCATCGGTGAAGGTCGTCGCGACCTCGGCAAGGAAGGCAAGACCAATTCCTTCGAGTCCAAGCAGAAGATCGACCCCAACTGGAAGGCGAAGAAGATCTTCGACGGCTTCGCCCCCGGCGAGAACTTCAAGAGCAAGAGCAGCGCGGAAATCGCCGGCGAAGTGAAGCAGGCGTCGCAGGAAGCCCCGGAAGCCATCGAGCAGCAACGCATCCCGAAGGCCGCCCGCGACATCGCCAAGGGCTATTTCAAGCAACTGGGCGGCCAGGATGACAAGCCGGTCAAGGCCCCGGAGAAGAAGTGAGTTTCACGCCGCTCGCGGCTTTGCACCGGAATCGGAGGACGCCATGTCCGCTCCCGTGATGCCCCCGGAAGAAAAATTCTGGCAGCGGTATTCTCCGCACAACGAGTTCTCGCTGTCGGGAGTGGGCACGCTGACCGTTTATCTGTTGTTCGGCCTGGTGATTCTTGGCGGCGTGAAGCTGTCGGGGCTGCTAACGCCAGCGCAGGACTTCTCGATGGGTGCGCTCGCATCGGACTTCGACGAGGGAGACGGCGGTCGCGCACCGGACGGATCAGCCCCAAGAGAAGCGGTCGAACCTTCGCCAATTCAGCAACCTGTGGTGCCGCCAATCGTTTCTTCCCTGCCGCTCCCGCAGCCGCCAGCCGGCGAGGTTGTCTCGGAAGTGGCTCCGCCAAAGTCCGAAGGTGACAACCTGGCCGAAGTGACCGAAGAACTGCAGAATCGCATTCGCAAGGTGGGTGACAGTGTTCCGGGTAAGCCGGGCGCACCCCAGGACAAGAACCAGCCCGGAAAACCCGGTGGTGCAAAGCGCGGTAGCCTTCAGAACCAGGCGCGCGTCGAAGCCATGCGCCGCTGGAACATGGTGTTCGATACCAAGAATGGCGACGACTACCGCAAGCAGCTGGAAGCGCTGGGAGCGATCCTGGCGATTCCCGAAAAGGATGGGCAGTACCGCGTGATCCGCAACCTGACGCCGCCGGTGAAGCCCGAAGCCGAGGATTTGCAAAAACTGCAACGCATCTTCTGGGTGGACGACAACGCCCAGTCCGTCCGCAACTTGGCCGGCGCCCTCAAGCTGCCCGACGTGCCGGCGCACATCGTGGCGTTCTTTCCGGTGGAACTGGAACAGAAACTGACCGCGCTGGAGAAGAAATTCGCGGGCAATCGGTCAGTTGGCAACCTCAAGGAAACACGCATCCGGATTCAGCTGAACAAGCAAGGCGTCTACGAGCCGGTGGTCGTGGACCAACGGTAAAGCGTCAAGCAAAGTTCGCTCAGAACACAAGCCCGACGCGCCAGCAAGGCTTGGCCTCATTCCAACCCTTGCTGGCGCGTCGGGCTCGTTTACCGCACTCCTGGAGCAGTCTTCAGTCGAGGACAAACGGACTGCTCTTGTCTTCCTCGTGCCGAATCTCATCGACTGGTTCCTTCCGGCCTTCGCCCTTGTACAGGCGGTTGGGGCAGTTGAAGACGACGCCCGTTTCCTTGCCGACGCACTTATAGGCATGGGCCACGCCGGCGGGGATGATGAGCAGCATCGGCTTGTCGATGCCGACCACGTCGGTCTGCTTGTGGCGATAGGTCTTCGATTTCGGCCGATTGTCCCACAGATACATCTTGAAGTTGGACGGCCCGAGGAAGCAGAAGCAATCGGCCTGGTCCTGGTGCTCGTGCGGCCCGCGCGCGACGCCGGTTTCCGTGGCCGAGATGTAGGCCATCACCGGATGGTACTCGGCCGGCAGGTCGTCGTGACGAAACAGCTCGCAGAGCCAGCCGCGCTGATCGTGGTACTTCTTGAGCGGCTTCCAGATGACGCCGTCAATCTCGCCGTCGATGAATGCCATGAAAGTCTCCTTGGCCGGCTCCCGTGGGGGCGGCTAGTCAGCGGTGCGAAAAGGGGTCAGGCACCTTTGCCGGAACGGCCCGGAGGGTGCTTCGCACAAAGGTGCCTGACCCCTTTTCGCACCGCACTAATCGGGGTCGCGATCATCGAACAGGCCGCGCTGGGGCGGCGGTGCTGGGCGACGGCGGGCAGCCACATCGATGCGCCGCCGGCTCTGCACGTGCCGGGCTTCCAGTTCGCTCAATACCTCGCGGGCGCGTTCGAGCACCACGCGCGGCATGCCGGCCAGCTGGGCCACATGAATCCCGTAACTTTTGTTGGCGCTGCCCGGAGCGATTTTATGCAGAAAGATAATTTCGTCTCCACCTTCGCGTACCAGCACGTTGCAATTCCGTAGGCCGGGCAGCGTCTCCGCCAGCTGCGCCAGTTCGTGGTAATGGGTGGCGAACAGCGCCCGGCAGCGCGAAACGTCGTGCAGGTATTCGGTGATCGCCCACGCTAGCGAGACGCCGTCGTAGGTGCTGGTGCCCCGGCCGATCTCGTCGAGGATCACCAGGCTGCGCTCGCCGGCGCTGTTCAGGATATTGGCGGCCTCGGTCATTTCCACCATGAATGTACTCTGGCCGCGACTCACTTCGTCGCTGGCCCCGACGCGAGTGAAGATGCGGTCAGCGATTCCAATGCAGGCTTTCTTCGCCGGCACGAAGCTGCCTGCCTGCGCCAGCAACGTCAGCAAGGCGCACTGACGGATGAAAATGCTCTTTCCGCTCATATTGGGTCCGGTGATCAGCCAGAGCGTGCCGTGCTGCGGCCCCAGCAGCACGTCGTTGGGAACGAAGGTGCCGGGCGGCAAGGTCTGGTCCAGCACCGGATGCCTGCCTTCGAGGATTTCCAGCACCGGCTCAACGGTCAGCAGCGGCCGGCAATAGTGGCGCGAAGCCGCCAACTCCCCCAGGGAGGCCAGCACGTCCAGCGTGGCCAGCACCTCGGCGGTTTGCAGCAGCCGGCCGGTCTGCTGGGCCAGGCTGTCGCGCAGCGCGGTGAACAGCTCGTATTCCAGCTGATGGATCTTGTCCTCGGCGCCCAGCACTTTTTCTTCGTGTTCCTTCAGTTCCGGCGTGATGTAGCGCTCGGCATTCTTCAGCGTCTGCTTCCGCTGATAGTTGTCCGGAATCTTGTCGCGATGCGTGTGGGTGATCTCGATGTAGTAGCCGAACACCTGGTTGAAGCCGACTTTCAGGCTGTTGATGCCGGTGCGCTTGACTTCCTCGGCCTGGAAGCGGGCGATCCACTCCTTGCCGCCGCGCGCGATCTGGTGCAGTTCGTCGAGCTGCACGTGGTAGCCCCGGCGGATGACACCGCCCTCCTTTGCGGTCAGCGGCGGTTCATCGACCAGCGCTGCTTCGATGGCTGTCCGTAAATCGGCACAGAGGTCCAGGCGATTTTCCAGTTCGCTGAGCAGCGGCGACTTGCGTGCTGACAGCCTGGCCTTGAGCTTCGGCAG
Source organism: Planctomycetales bacterium (assembly GCA_020054355.1). Taxonomy (GTDB): domain Bacteria; phylum Planctomycetota; class Planctomycetia; order Gemmatales; family Gemmataceae; genus JAGVLI01. The sequence continues at coordinate 4,946 of JAGVLI010000005.1, forward strand.
CACGCGCAATGTCCGGGCGACCCCGCCCAGGTCGCGCGGCGTCGCCCGGCCCGTGCTGATCCGGGAAGTCAACCGCTGCAAGTCGGCCGTCTCTTCCAGGGCGTCGCGCAGATCTTGGCGGAGCCGATGCTCGTCGAGCAACTCGGCGACCGCGTCCAGCCGGGATTCGATGGCGGCGCGGTCGGTCAGCGGTTGCAGCAGCCATTCTTGCAGCAAGCGGGCGCCCATGCTGGTGCGG
>JAGVLI010000207.1 GCA_020054355.1 Planctomycetales bacterium
ACGCTCTTCCGATCTGCCACATTCGGGTCTTCCGCCCAGTTCGTGACCCGGTCCTTGCCCGGCTGGGGGGCTGCCGTCGGTCCCTTGGCCGGCGTATCGCGGACCACGTCCAGCAGCACGATGTGCGCTCCCAGGTTCTCGCCGAAGAAGCGCTTGAAATAGTCGCTGGGAATCCCCGACCAGCGCAGCTCCGGATCGCGCTCGCTGTCGCTGGTGCGGAAGAAGTGCCCCTGCGTGTCGATCGATTCGCCGCCCCGGAAGTAGAGCAGCACCACGTCGTTCACCGCGCCCGCTTCCGCCCGCTTGCGCAGCGTCCGCTTGATGATGAGCATTTGCACGTAGACCTTTTCGGGTGTCACGTCCTCGCCCACCAGCGGCCCATAGACCCGGCCGCCATCGGCGAAGCCAGGCCGAGTAAAGCGGTTCTCGCCCGCCGGGACGGCCCCGATGCCCTGATACACGCGGTCCAGCACGCGCTTTTCGTCCTGGTTCGGGCTGGTGTCGATCACCAGCAAGTGCGCTTGCCGTTTCGCGCCGTCCTCGACGCCCGCCTGGGCGCAATCCACCAGGCATTCGCTCTGGCTGCCCACTTCCTGGGCAAATTCCGTCAGCTTGACGCCGATCTGGTTGCCCTTGGCACGGGTCAGCTGCATGTCGGTCTTGAAGGTCCGCAGCCGCCGGCCGGCGGTCGCCGGCTCCAGCGCCGCGGGCGATTGCTGGAAGCCGTTGACGCAGACCCGGACATGCGTGATCTTCGCCATCTCCTGGTCGTTCTGCGCTCCCCACAGCACCTTGCCCTGCACCCGCACCCGGTCCTGGGCCACGCTGAACTTCAACGTGCCTTCCGTGGCGGAGGCCGGCACCGGCTTGTCGCCGAGCCAGAGTTGCTCGATCGACAGACGCACCGGCTCGGACTGGTAGGTCAGCACCACCGGCCGCGAAACCGCCTCGCCGCCCGCGTTCAGCACGGTCGCTTTCAGGGTGTTCGAGCCGGGCAGCAGCGGGACCGTGGTGTTGAGCTTGATGTCGAAGATGTTGTCCGTGGACTTGCGCACATCCGTGAAGTCGATCTTCTGGTAAACCTTCTCGCCGTTGCGTTCCAGCTCGATCCGCTTCACGGGACTGTCGGAGCGCACCTGGAGCGTGACGGCGTGATGCGACATTTCCACCACCAGGTCCTGTTGCGGATTGACCATGCTGACCTCGGCCCGCTCCTGCTTGGGTTCCAGCACCTGGATGTTGACAAAGGACGAAGACAGGCTCCAGCCGTCCGTGTTGGCGGCCCGGAACTCGATGCGATTGCCGCCGCGCTGCAACGGCAATTCCTCGAACGCGATTTCCACCAGGTTCAGTTCGCCCTTGGGTTTGACGGCCATCTTCAGTCCGTCGGCCGAGGACTCTTTCCCTTTGAGGCGGATGTACGTCAGCGGTGCATCCTTCGGCGTCTCGACTACGGCAATAACGCGGGCAAACGGCTGGGCCGATTGCGCGGGCGCGGTCAGCGACACCACGCGCGGCGGCCGGCGGTAAGCGACCGCGACCCGCGTCGTCAGGCTTTCGCGCCAGGAGTTCTTGAGCCGCAACTGGATGGCGTTCTCGCCCGGCAGCAACGACGCCAGGCCGGAAAACGATTGGGTCTTCAGGTCGATGCTTGCGGGTTCGCCCTGCTCCTTGCCGTTGACCAGCACCTGGATGCTGAACGCATGCCGCGTTTCCGGCCAGACCACCCGGCCTTCCAGCTTGATGCGCTGCGCGTCCTTGCCTTCCACGAACGGCTGGCCGTCCACCGGCGAGCTAAGCCGCACTTCGGGCAGCCGGGGATGGTACACCAGCGTCACGGTGCGTTCCGCCTCCTCGCTCGCCGCCGTCTTGGCCACGAAGCGGACTTGCACCGGCTTGCCCGGTTCGCCCAGCGCGATTTCCTGCTTGATCGGCAGCCGTTTTTGCTTGTTGAGCGCCAAAGGCTGACGCTGCCCGCCCTGCACCCAGGCGGCGGTCGTCAGGTCATCCAGCGCTTCGACCTCGCCCTGAACGACGACCTTGGGCACGTCCACGACGATCGGCTTGTCGGGCTGGTCCGCGTCGATGCGGAGCGGCGGGGCATCGGTGGCGGTCTGGATCGTATTCAGCGAGATCAGCGGCCGGGCAGTCTTGTACAGGACTTCCACGGCCAGCACATCGGCTTCGGCCATGTCGTCCGCGGCGGCGCTCTGGTTCCGCGCGGTGACCCGAATCTGATTCAGGCCGGGTTGCAGCTTCAGCAGCTGATCGATCTTGAGTTCCGCCTTGGCGATGACCGGCTTTTCCGCACTCACCTCCTTGCCGTTGTGGCGATGCAGCACGCGCACCTCGGCGGGTTGTCCTTCGCCGGGCACGACCTGGGCTTGCAAGCGGAAGTCCGGTTGACTGGTGACGCGCTGCACCATGCCGACGGCCTTGATGGCGGGGCGCGGCGGCTGGAAGTTCAGCACCAGCTCGCGCGGGTAGTCCTGGGCATAATGGAACTCGGTCGTGAGCGTCACCCGCAGGCGATGCTCGCCGCGCTTCCAGTCGATATTCTCCAGCTCGGCCGTCCATTCCTTGCGGTCGAAGGAATCGGCCGTGAACGTTCCCTGCCGGCCGCCATCCAGCTGCCAGCGGACCACGCGGACCTTGCCCAACGGCATCTCGTGGATCGACAGCAACAGTTTTTGCGGCGGCTGACGGAGCAGGATGCGGCCCTGCATGTCCAACTCCGGCGGCAGGCCCGGCTCGTTGATCCAGAAGGTCATTTTCGGCTCGCGCGCCTTGTCCGGATGGTCCTTCTGCCAGGCCTCGAACGCCTGGCCGGCATTGCCGTGGGCCGCCAGGTATTTCAGGATGTCCGGCTTGTGGTTCTGTTCGCGGTGCTCCTGGGCCAGGGCGAAGGAAGCGGGCCGCTGGGCCTCGCCCGTATTCTTGTGCCAACCGAGCAGCCGTTCGGCATCACGACCGCTGGCGTCGTAAGGCCCGACCGGACTCCAGCCGATCCATTGGCGTTGCTCGGCCTTGTCGCCGCTGGTAAGGAAGACCGAGAACAACGGCTTGTGCTCGCTGATGACCGGCCCCATGAGCAGCGCCACGTCGCCGCGCTTGCGGACGCGCAGCGTCACCGGCTTGCCGGGCGGCACGGTCACGATGCCGTCGTAGAATTCCCGCAACGAGCCGGCCGGCTTCAGCTTGCCTTGCTCGACGGCCCCTTCGACCACGTCGCCTTCCTGCACGCCGGCTTTCTTCAGGCGTTCGCGATTCGCGGCGGACAGCTCGTTGGCATCCAGTTGGGCCAGCAGCAGACCGCCGGCTCTCTCTTGGTTCTCGAACACCAGCCCGCGCAGCATGCCCTTGCGGCCGCGAATGAAGTCCAGGTCAGCGACGCTCCAGACGCAGGTCATCTGGTCGGCGGCGGCGGACACCAGCAGCCGGCCGTCGCCGGAGAAATTCAGCGCGTGAATGCGGTTGACGTGCCCGGTCAGCTGGTTAAGCAGTTCGCCCGAAGCGCCGTCGTGGATGCCGAGGTAGGGTTGCCCCAGTTCCAGGCTCGCGACCGCCACCAGCGGCGCTTTGCCCGGCTGCGACGGCGGCAGGATCGCTTGCGCGGTGGGAAACACCTGGGCCTTCAGGCGAATCAGGCCCAGCGCTTGCTTGTCGTGCATCACTTGCAGTTGCCGGGAGGTGATGCGCCCTTGGGCGTCCTTCTGCTCGGAATGGACCACGGACCAGCCGGAGGTGGACGGTGCATCCGTCGTCCAACCCTGGAGATCGTCATTCAGCACCCGGCGATTGAAGTCCAGCAGCACCGCGCCGGGGTTGGACTTGGCCAGCGCCGACCCCGAAATCGGCCGATTGGTCTCGTCGAGCAGCAGACCCCGGTTCGCGCCGTTACGGACGAAGGCAACGCCGCGCACGGTGGTCCCCACGCCCTGAAGCCGTTGCCGGCCGTCCTGGTTCTTGAGCAGCGCGGCGACGCTGAAGACATGAATATCGTGCTCGCGGTTGCCGCCGACTGCCAGGAATCGGCCGTCGCCCGACACCGCCAGCGCCGGCAGCACGGGCTGCGCCGGCGAGCCGGTCCACAGCCGCAGCGGATTCCCGGTCAGCTGCATGGTGCCCAGATCGACCAGGTGCAGGACGTGGTCGAGGCCCTGCTTGTCGTTGAGCGCTTCCGTAATGACCGCAGCCCGGTTGGCGTTCGGAAAATCCTCGAGCGCCCGTGGCCGATGCCCCGCCGGCAAAGGCATCTGCTTGGCCAGCGTCGGCGGCTTGCCCGCCGGCAGGTTCCAAAGGCGCAGCTGGCCGCGACCCTCGACCACGCAGGTCGTCAGCAACTGGTCGCGCCCCGCCAGGTAGGCCGCAGTGGTGTTGAAGTCGCCATCGTCGGCCTCCAGGACGCCGGCCGCGCCGCGCTCCACATCCCAGACGCGCAGCTTGGAGTCTTCCCAGGAGATCGCCACCCGCACTTGCTTGGGTTGCGGGCCGCCGTGCCAGGGTGCAATGCGGTGCAGGCGCGTCCGGCCTGCCACCGCGAGGTCCGGCAGATTCGACAGGTGGCC
>JAGVLI010000979.1 GCA_020054355.1 Planctomycetales bacterium
CCGTTGAGCGTGGCCCTGCTGGCGCCGGTCGGCATGCTGCTCGCCGGCAGCCTCCGGCAGCGGAACAATCTCGACCTGCGCTATGTCACCTTCCTGCTGGCGGCCCTGGGCCTGGTCGAACTGAGCTGGGCCTTGCTGCCGGCCGACATCGCCGTGCCCTGGTTGCATCGCAATGTCCTGCTCATGGCGACCATGACCATCGCCGCCGTGAGTTCCGCCGCTGGAAGAACACGGTTGCCCGTTGCGTGGTCCCAAGCCGCTGGCGGTCTAGCACCCTTCTTCGGCGGTCTGGCCGCGCTCGCGCTGATTGTGGTGCTCGGTCAAGAAGCGTTGTTATTCGATCGCGCCCTGAACCGCGCGCCGACGGAACACTGGGCGGCGCTGCTGATCGTCGCGGCGCTGGCGGGCATCATCGTGGCCGTGCTGCGTTTCGCCCTGCGGCCGGAAAGCGATCCCTTGCAGCTGAGCGACAGCCGGCGTACCGTCTACGTCTACGGGGCCGAAGTGCTGCTCGCCCTGCTGTTCGCCCACCTCCGGCTGACGATGCCCTGGCTGTTCAACCCGCTGATGGCCCAGTACTGGACGTTCGTGGTGATGGGCATTGCCTTCGCGGGTGTGGGACTGGCCGAGCTGTTCAAGCGGCGCGGCGTGCCGGTGCTGGCCGGGCCGCTGCAAAACACGGGCATCTTCCTGCCGCTCTTCCCGTTGCTCGCCCTCTGGCTGAAGCTGCCGGCGGCGGGACTCCGTGCGGTGGTCGAGCCAGCGGTACCCGGCAGCAAGCCGTTGTTCGGCTACTTCGCCGTCATGCCCTACGCCTGGGAACGCTACGCCATGCTCTGGTGCCTGGCGTGCATTCTCTACTCGCTGGTGGCGCTGTCGCGGCAATCGTTCCGCTTCGCCGTGATCGCGGCCCTGGCCGGCAACTTCGCCCTCTGGTCGCTCTGGCAGTATTCCGGCCTGCCGTTCTTCGCCCATCCGCAGCTCTGGCTGATTCCGCTGGGCCTGATCCTGCTGGCGGCCGAGCATCTCAACCGTGAAGGCTTGCAACCGGCGCAAAGCCTGTCGCTGCGTTACGCCGGTCTGGGGCTGATCTATCTCTCGTCCACGGGCGACCTGTTCATCCAGGGGCTGGGCGACCTGTGGATGTCGCTGGTGCTGATGCTGCTGTCGATCCTCGGCGTCTTCGCCGGCATTGTCCTCCGCATCCGCGCTTATCTCTTCCTTGGCTTCGGCTTCCTGTTCCTGGTAATCTTCTCGATGATCTGGCACGCCGCGGTGGACCTGGCGCAGACCTGGGTCTGGTGGGCCACCGGCATCGTCCTGGGCGTGGCCATCCTGACGCTGTTCGCCGTCTTCGAGAAGCGCCGCAACGACGTGCTGCGGATGGTCGAGCAGATCAAGCAGTGGCGCTGACGACCGCCGCTTGCGGCTTCGCAAACTACCAGGAGCACGAAATGACTCGAACCTCCTTCGCCCTGACCGCGCTATTGACCACCGCCTGCCTTGCCGTCCCAGCCGCCGAACCGCCCGCCAAGCGGCCGATGATCTTCGCTCATCGCGGCCTGGCGAAGCACGCTCCCGAAAACACGCTGGCCAACTTCCGGGCCTGCCTCGACCTGCAACTCGGCATCGAACTGGACGTGCGCCGCGCCAAGGACGGCACGCTCGTCTGCATCCACGACGCTACCGTGGACCGCACGACGACGGGCAAAGGCAAAGTCGCCGACTTCACGCTGGCCGAGTTGCAAAAGCTCGATGCCGGCTCCCGCTTCGATCCGTCTTTCAAGGATGAACGCATTCCCTCGATGGACGAAGTCTTCGCCCTGGTAGCCAAGCACCCGCGCACCACTTCGCTCATTGCCGTCGATCTGAAGGAAGCGAACACCGAAGCGGACGTGGTCAAGCTGGCCCGTAAGCACGGCGTCCTCGACCGGCTGGTGTTCATCGGTCTGGCCATCACGCAAGCCGAGGTCCGGCAGCAACTACGGAAGGCCGATGCGAAAGTACACGTCGCCCGCCTGGTGGGAGAGAAGGACGACCTCGCCGAAGCACTGAAGGACGCGGACGCCGACTGGCTTTACGTCCGCCATCTGCCGAGCCGCGAAGACCTGGCGAAAGCGCGGACCGCGGGCAAGAAGTTGTTGATTTCGGGTCCGAAGGTGATGGGCCTGGAATCCGACGCCTGGAAGCAGGCGAACGACCTGGGGTTCGATGCGATTCTGACCGATTTTCCGCTGGAGTTGGCTGCCGTGTTGCGGGGCAAGCCGAAAGACTGAAAAGGAAGGCAGGGCGCGGGTCGGGACTCGAACCCGACGCTGGAACCGTAGGGGACTCCCCGGTTCTCGCCCAATTTAGGACGTGTTTACCCCTTCACCACCGCGCCTTGAAAGAATTATACCGCACAACGGCCCCAGCTATGACTGGCTGAAGCTGATCGACGGTTGCCGTTGTGGGTGCTGAGCGGCCTGCGGTGCTTGTAACGCAAGATCAATTCCACCAACGCTATCGGCGATGCGTTTCATTCGTTTCATGAAACGAATGAGGTATGACCCTGTCCGTGAAACGCATGGACGGCGACGCGGCCTGTCACTTCGTCTTGCCCGCCTCGTCCAGATAGCGCCAGTTCTTCAGGAAGTGCAGCAGGTCGGCCATCTCTTGCAGGTTGATGGTCTTTTCGACGCCTTCGGGCATTAGCGAGATGCCGGTGGACTGGATGTCGTCGAGGTCTTGGCGCAGGACCACGTCGCCCTGGTTCTCGGCCCGCTTCAGGGTGATGCTCGATGCGGTCTCGGCGACGATGATGCCCGTCAGCACCTTGCCGCTCTTGGTCGTGACCGTGTAGTTGATGAAATTGTTGTCGATGGCCTGGTTGGGATTGAGGACGTCCGTGAGCAGCGCTTCCGGCGTCTTGCCGAGCGTGTCGGCGATGGACGGCCCGACCTCGACGCCGACGCCCGCCACGCGATGGCAGGTGGCGCAGTTCTTCTGAAACACTTCCTTGCCGCGCAAGGTGTCGCCCGTCAGCTTCAAGGCCTCGCGGTACTTCTCCAGCACCACCTTGCGGTCGGCGGGCAAGTTGTCCTGGAGCAACTTGCGGGCACGCTCGCGGATTTCGGGCCGCCCGTGGTTGACCAGCTGGCGGGTACGCAGGGCGTCGAAGTCGCCGGGCTTGATGCGCTTCGCTTCCAGTTCGTTCAACAGGAATTGAATGCGTTCGGGCTGGCGTAGCATGGCTTCCATCACTTCACGGCGCATGGCAGGCGGATAGGCCGACCAGGATTTCATGAGCAGCGCCGGCACTTCGGCGCGCGGCTGCGCGGCCAGGGCCCGCACCGCCGCCAGTCGTACTTCCTGGGCCGGGTCTTGCAGGATCAACGGCAGCAACACCGGCTCGGCCGTGGCCCAGTTCGCGTGAGCGAGCAATTTGGCCGCACTCACCCGCTCGGCCGTTTCGCGCTTGGCGTCCGCCGCGACGCTGGCAGCTTCCTTGAGCAGCACTTCGGCTTGCTTGCTCGCCTGCTGTTTTTCCGACGGCAGCGAATTCAGGAAAACGCTGAGCTGCGTGCCGCGCCGGCCCATGCCTTCGGCGAGTCCGTTGATGGCCGTCATCCGCCAGGCCAGGGCATCCTTGTCATTCAGCTTGCTCAGGACGGCAAACAGCCCGGCAATTTCCTCGGCGTCGCCCCGCGCTCCGGCGAGCGTACTCAGTTCCTGAATCAGCGTATGCCGATCCTGCACGGTGGCGGTCAGCCCATACTTGCCGAGCAGCATGGCGATCAGCATGCCGGCGCGTTTCGGCACAGCGGTCGCCACCGCGGCGCGCGTCCACTTGTCATCCGCGCCGCTCGCAGCGATCCTTGCCAGCGGTTCGATGATGGCATCATCGTTCCATTCGCCCAGCGACAGGGCTGCCTGGAAACGGACGCGGGCATCCGGACTGCCGGCCAGCTTGACGACCAGTTCTTGCGCGGCCTTGGATTTCGGCAGCCAGCGTTCCAGCAGACGGACGGCATGCTCCTCGACCTGTGCCCCGCCCGCGCCCATGTTCAGGATGAGTTTCTCTTCCAGCACCCCATAGGCTTCGAGCAGCCAGGCGGCCTGAATCCGCGCCAGGGGATGGTCGCTGCTGGTCATGGTGCGGAGTGCTGGAACCGCCGCCTGATCCTGGCGTTCCAGGATCAAGCGCTGCGCGGTGGTGCGCTGCCAGGAGTTGGGATGCGTCAGCAACTGGACTAGATCGGTGGTTTTCAGTTTGCCGAGAGCGCTCGCCTTCGGCTCGCGGCGAAACTTTTCCGGCACGATCCGCCAGATGCGGCCCTTGTCCTTGCCCGCGGTGAGGTTGGCCCGCGCCTTGTACTCCGGTGTCATGAACTGCGGATGCTCGATGACCTCGCGGTACATATCGACGACGTAGAGCGCGCCGTCCGGCCCGTGCGCCAGGCTGACGGGTCGGAACCAGTCGTCGGGCGAAGCGAGGAACTCCTTGCCCTCGAATGCCGGCTTCGAGCCGAAACCCGCGCCCTGCGGGATGAGAATGTCCATGTGGACCAGGTTGCCAGTCGGCTCGCAGGTGAAGGCGGCGCCGCGATATTCCTTCGGTAAAGCATCGCCGCGATAGATGGTCACGCCGCAGGAAGCCGAGAAGGTGCCGGCGTGCGAGGAAGCCGTCGTGAAATTCTTGCTGAGCGGAAAGATCTTCGCCGCGCCGCCGGCCGTTTGATTGTCCCGCACCGGCTCCGGGGCGACCATGAACGGATTGCGCTGCACGTAGCGGTTCGGCAGCACGATCGGTATCAGGTGATTGCGGTTGGTGCAGACGAAGCGGTTGCCCCAGTCGTCGAAGGTGTTGCCGTACTGCCCCATGCCGGTGATCGCTTCGGCCTGGTCGTGAATCGGATCGAAACGAAAATCCATGCCGCTGATGTTGATCGGCTTGGCGTCCGCCTTGCCGCTACGCTTGATCTGCCCGCCGCGCAGTCCATTGGCGACGTAAATCCAGTTATCGAGGCCCAGCACCGGATGACTGACGCGCAGTTGCGGGTTTTCCGTAGCAAAGCCCTCGTAGAGCACCTCGCGCTGATCCGCCTTGCCGTCGCCGTCGGTGTCCTTCAGGTAAACGATGTGCGGCGCTGCCGTGACGATGACTCCGCCTTTCCAGGGCAGCAAGCCGTTGGCGAACAGCAGACCCTCGGCGAAGACGCGGCTGGTTTCATAGCGGCCGTCGCCGTCTTTATCTTCCAGCACCTTGATCCGGCCTTCGGGCGGCTGGCCTTTTTCGGGTCCATTGGGATAGTCGCGCATCTCGACGACCTAGAGCTTGCCGTCCTCGTCGAAGGCCATCGCCACCGGGCTTTCGAGCTGCGGCTCGGCGGCCACAAGTTCGATGCGCAAACCGGCCGGCAGCAGGAAGTGCTTGACCGCCTCCTGCGGCGTCAGCGGACCGCGCGGCGCTGGTGGTTGCTTGCCCGGTTGCTCGGCCTGTCCCCTCGCCAACAGGAGCAGCGCCGGGAGCAGAATCAGGCACACGAGGATGCGGATCGGGAGTGCCATGACGACAGGTCTCGAAAGAATGATTGCGGACACCTCGGTTTCGTCAGGCGAGCGGGGGGCGTCAGCCCCCCCGTGGTAGCGCCGGTCGCTGGCGGTGCCACGGGGGCTGACGCCCCCCGCTCGCCAATTTCATCACTCGTGCCGCAGGGCTTCGATGGGGTCCAGCATGGCAGCGCGGCGCGACGGATACCAGCCAAAAACGATGCCGACGCTGATGGACACGATCAACGACAGGAAGATGGATTCGACGTTCATGCGGGCCGGCAAGTGCTCGCCCGTAAACCAGGTCCAGACCCAGGGGATGATGAAGATTGAACCGAGGCCCAGTACCACGCCGACCAGCCCGCCGACCGTAGTCTGCGCCACCGCCTCGACCAGGAATTGCAAGGTGATGTCGCGCCGCTTGGCCCCCAGCGCCCGGCGGATGCCGATCTCGCGGGTCCGCTCCGTGACCGTGGCCAGCATGATGTTCATGATGCCGATGCCGCCCACGGCCAGGGAAATGCTGGCAATCAGGACCAGCAGGCGGGTGCCGCGCGCCTTGGCCCGCTCTGCTTCCTCGAGCCGGTCCAGCGGCACCGTCACCGCATAGTCCTTCCGCGGATGATACTGGTCCAGCATATCGCGGATCACGTCGCCGACCGGCCGCACCTTTTCGATGTCGGCCACGGTCAACGTCACCTGGCTCAGTTCGACCTTCTCGCCGCTGCGCGAGCCGGACGAACGCAGGTAGACCACCGGGCCAATCCGCGCCCGGCAGGTCTGCAAGGGGATGTAGACGTCCTTGTTGAAATCTTCCGCCGCCTGGCTGCCGCCGCTGCCGCCCGTGGGAATCCGATGATGCAGGACGCCGACCACGCGGTAGAAGTATTGCCCGATCCGCACCGTCTGGCCGAGCGGGTCCTCGTAGGGGAATAACTCCTCGGCCGCGCCGGCCGCCAGCACGACGACGTTCTTCATGTGCGTGTCATCGTCCTCGGTCAGGAAACGGCCGGCGGCCAGGGCCAGCTGATTGACCTCGGTGTATTCCGGAACGGTGGCCACCAGCCGGCCGTTGAACATCCGCTCCAGGTAGCGGATTTCCTGCGGAAAGACGCGCATCGGCACCCGGCGGGTAATGACGCCGATGGTGCCCAGCCGTTCGTTGTCCTCGTACTTCAGTCCGTAGATGGCCACGAACGACCGGTGCTGCGTGGTGGCGTTGTCGGCCGGCTTGACGCTGCGGACGATGATGTTGGTTGCGCCCTGTCGTTTGATGTCTTCCAGGGCGTCGTGCATGCTGCCTTCGCCGAAAGCCATCAGGGAGATCACCGCCGCCGTGCCGATGATGATGCCCAGCACGGAAAGAAAAGCGCGCAGCTTGTGCAGCCAGAGCGAGCGCAGCGCCAATTGCAGCGTGCGCCGTCCCTTGTCGGAAGTCGCCAGGACGATGAACGACACCAGGTAGACGATGCCCAGGCAGAAGGAGATGAGATAGATGGTCATGGCTGTGGCACTTGGCGAGCGTCGCGGCGTCAACGGGCGAGCGTCGGGGCGTAAGCCCGACGTGTGCG